>JBBJJH010000017.1 GCA_037623315.1 Halanaerobiaceae bacterium ANBcell28 | reverse complement strand
TTGCCTTGTTGATAACTTTGGTATTATTTAAACTAAAAAAATGGGGAAACTCTTTAATATAAATAGAGGTGTCCAAAGTTTTTTAGTCAATTCTTTTCTTGAATTTCTTATACAATAGATAGATAAAAAACAAATGAACTATAAAGCCTGTTAAAAGACTTAATAAATAAAAAGCTAAACCTCCATATACAGTTTCAAAAGATTTGTAAATCCAATACGTTGGGAAAATCCCAAATAAGTACTCCCAGTTACTTTCAATCAAGTAAGCAGCAATTGGTGCAAAAAAGAAGATCCCTGATGCCTTAGAAAAAGCAAATGCCTCCATCTTATTACTGGCAAAAGCTGTAATGAATAATGCAATAAACGGTCCTTCTAGGGCAGCCATAAGAATCACAGGAAGAAAGCGTAATAAATAGATATCTACTAATTGTAAAAAATAAATAGCAAATATCAGCGAAAAACAACTAAGAATAACTGATACAATTAATCTATAAGACAGATACTCAAACCTATCTACTGGTGTTATAGAAAGGTAAGTTATAATCCCCTGATCTCTATCTTCAATAATTAAAAGGGCAATCAGCATACCCAATATTGATGGAATTAAATACAATACAAAAATCATAATTAAGGGATAATATGCAGTCAACGAAAAGCCTAATTGCTCATACAATAATTTCTCAGAAAAAGAAATTAAAAACTTAAATGTAATTGTAATTACTAAGGGAGAAAACAAAACAAAGAAATACATTTTATCTCTACTTGTATTTTTCAAATCTCCCTTTAACATAGCAAGAATTCTGTTCATTCTTGATCACCTATTTTCAAAATTATGTATGTGTAAAAGCAAGTATAAGCCCATTTATAAGCAATTATTGTCCAGAGAATTAAAACAAAAATGGAAAACAGTATTTCAAGTAATTCTGTATTTCTTGTGAATGAACCCAGGATTAAAAGAAGTGAAGCCCTTGTGGGCCAGATATAAAAAATAATGTTTTCATATATATTGACAAATTCAAGTATAGGTACTGCAATTATTACAGAATAAAAGATAGAATATATTAAAAATTCATTTACTGTCTTCACTCTGACCGCAAGGGTAACTCCTAGTAAAGTGAAGATTATTGAAGTCAAAAAAAGAGCTGCAAATAAAAGTAGATAGTTAAAATTAAAACCTATAGCTATAATGCCAATAATAAAAGCAGTAAATAAGGCTAAAATGCATAAAGATAATACTCTTGCTGCTAAAAACTCATTTACTTTTAGAGGGGTGACAAAAAGACCTTCAAAAATATTTTCTCCTTTTTCCAGTAGCACTATTGCTCCTATAAAGAAAAATCCTAACATTGCCGGATCAGAGAATACTATTATACCTGCAACTAATGCTCTATAGTCAGAGGGAACAAAGAAGATAATGGCTATATAGATAAGACTAACGAAAATATAAGCATAATAAAAGCCATGTCGAAACTGATACTTTAAGTCTTGTTTTAAAGCCTGTAATATTCTCATCGCAATTTCCTCCCTGTGACTTTAATAAAGACTTCTTCTAAATCGGCTTCCTGACTATGGATAGATTCAGCATCGTGTTTTTGCAGAAGATTCCAGAAGTCTTTATTTTTCCCCAGAGCAGGCAGATCAAAAGATTCTGTTTTAACCTCTTTACCATCTTTATATCTCAATTCCAGCTTTTTATTTCCATATTTACTTTTTAAATTATCAGGTGAATCAATTATATCAATATTACCTCCAACTATAAAAGCAACTCTGTGACATACATCTTCAACTGCTTTCATATCATGAGTAGTTAAGAAAACAGTTTTGCCCTGTCTGGATAAGTCTTTAATGATATCCTTAACTATACGTGCATTGGCAGGATCAAGCCCTGATGTAGGTTCATCCAGGAATATCAAATCTCCTTTGTTTAATAATGCTCTACAAAAGTTCAATCTCATTTTCATACCTTTGGAAAACTCCTCAACTCGCATATCTGCCCAATCTGCTAAGCCTACAATTTTTAAGAGCTTAAGAGGGTCTTCTGTCTCAACCTGATATAATGATGCAAAATATTCAAGATTTTCTCTGGCTGTAAAACGCAGATACAAATTAGGAAATTCAAAGGAAACCCCGATATTTTCATAAAAATCGTTATTTACTTTACTAATATCTTGATCTAAAATATTTACATCACCCTGAAATCCTTTTAAGATTCCCGTAATAATCTTTTGAGTTGTACTCTTTCCTGCCCCAGAAGGTCCAAGAAAACCAAAAATTTCACCTTTTTTTATACTGAAGCTAAAACCCTTCAAGGTTTCATCCTTTTTACCCGGATAAGTAAAGCTAAGATTTTTAACTTTTATAACTTCCTTTAGTTCTTTACTAGTGTTATGTTTTTCATTATTTAAATCTTTATTTTTCATTACTCACAGCTCCTTATTCCAATTCTTCCATCCAGTTTTCAAGCCTATCTCTTGCCTTAATATCATTTAAGTATAAACCACCACTTAAATCGTTATGATGTTTTCCCTCTGCCTTAAATAATTCCACAAACTCTTTTCCAATCTTATTACTAAGATAATCAACAAAAGTTTCAGTCATTTCATATTCCCAGGTAGGATCTTTGTCTCCATGGATACATAATATTTGCTTTTTAGGTATATGACTCATATTTTGTATAATTTGAATTGGATCAGCATTTTTAAAATCATTAGATTTCCCCATAAAATCTTTTATAAGCATTTTTCCCATAAGTGTATTACATAAGTCAAGATTCAATCCACCAGAATGTGAAACAAAAGCTTTAATTCTTTCACTATCTATTTCATATTCCTCCTGTCTTTTTTGGTCATAAAATAAAACTCCTCCTAAATGACCACCAGCTGAAGTACCTATTACAATTCCTTTTTTATTTGATGAATATCTATTATTAACAATTGAGAGAGCACTTTTAAAACCTTCAAATGTATCTTCTATTTGACTGGGATAGCGATAATCAGGTACAAGCCTATATCCAGCTGAAATAGTTACATATCCTAATTGAGCAAAGTATTGAGCAGCAAATCTTGCTCCGATAGGTGAATAAAATTTCCAACCTCCACCATGTAAATAAAATATAAAATTATTCTTCCTTACTTTCTCTTCTGGCTCAACTAGCAATAAATATTGATCAGGATGTTCTCCAAAACTTATTTTTTCTTCTTTAATGCCCTTAATTTTTTTCTTATTTGCTATTTTTGCTTTTGGAGCTATGTAAAATATTGAAAGTAAATCATAAACTGTCCACCATGCCATTTTTAATTTTTTACATACCATTGCTATAAGCAACCTCCATTTAATTAAATTAATGCATTGTTAATTTTCTTCTAAAATTTTTATCCACTTTTTTTGCCGACATTTATAAAAAAATCTAGACCAACAGGCTACTAGACCTGTAAATATTCCTGCATATATTTCTACATAATCAGTATAGAGTGTATTCCCATTCTTTTGTCCTTCTAACTTAATTAAGTGGTTCCAGGTAGTAACAATTTTATTTCTCTCATAAGTCTGTATTTCATAATTTTCTTTATCTATATTATCTACATATATTTCATGTTCTCCTGCTGGTATTATTTTATATAGTCTCAGTTTGAAAAGATATTTCTTCCCCTCATGCCATTTGAATTTTTTATTAGATTTTGCTTTAAAACTAATATGGGGTTTTGTAATGGTAGATAAAGTTTCGAATTCTTGTAATTTAGACCAAACCACTTCTGTAGAAGTTGGAAAATAAGAACTTATTTTTATATTTTTTGATTTCATTTTATACCACTCCTTATATTTATGACGTTAAACTATTTTAATTTATACAATCATTCTTCTATAATCAAACCTTCTACAATTAGTTCAATAAAAAGATCGATAGTTTTTTCGAAATGTTCTTCCCCGATTTCCTTTTTATGAAGTGTAAGTAAAAATAGACTACGTAAAAGTCCAGATACAGCGTCTATATCGCAATCTTTCAGCTTACCCATTTGCTTTAGGTAAGTTAATAAAGGTCTCAAATCATTCGTATCATTTTCAATATGGGCTTTCATCTTCTCTTTAGGAAGTTTTCTGAATAACTGTTGATATTCGTCTCCCTGGTACATATTTTTAATAAGTGGATATTTATCAACAGCTTCAAAGCCTTTTTTTAAAAAATTTCTGAAAACCTCTTTATTGACCTGGCCACTTAGTATTTTATCATTTAAAATTTCTTCTTTGATCTCTGCTTCATTTTTTTCAAGTATTTCAAAGTATAATTCTTCTTTTGAAGAAAAGAATTTATAAAAAGAACCTTGAGCAATTCCCACCTTTTCTGTTAGATCTTTAATAGAGGTCTTCTTTAAACCATATTTAGTAAATAATTTTTCTCCTTCACTAATTAACCAGGTCTTAATTCTTTTTATTTCGTTATCAGTAAATCCTCTTGGCATATTTATCACCTTCAGCTGTATGTTTTAAGTAATTTTTTCGAGAGCTAACTACCGGCAAAACCCATGAACTAGCATTTATAAAATCTTCTTGTGTTTATATTAGACATCAATTTATGTGTATATGAATAATTTTTTTTTATATTCATATACACATAATATAATATAGTTAAAAGTTTGTCAACACTTACCATTAATTTATTCATTAAAAAAGCTCCTTCATAAATGAAGAAGCATAAATAGAGCAAATTATTCAATTAGAGCAATGAAGTACTCTATCTATATCAAACTGTCATTACCTACCTATTCCAAGATTTCCTTTATTCATCATCTTTATTTGATACATGTTCTGATCAGCAATTTCTATTAATTCTTTAACGGTAGAAGGTTTATTTGCTGAAAATACAGTTGCTCCCATACTAATAAAAATACTATACGGCTTTTTATTTTCTTGATTGTAATTTTTTAAGATTTTTTCCATTCTTTTTCGAATTACTTTTATAGAATCATAGGATGTATCAAGAGCTAAAATTACAAATTCATCTCCACCAATACGGCTAATTATGTCTGACTGACGAAAGCTCTCCTTTAGAATTATAGCCATATCCCTTATAACTCTATCTCCTTCATGATGTCCATATTTATCATTAATTCTTTTCAAACCGTCTATATCTGCGTAAAATATTAAAAAATCACTATTTAGCCTCAAAGCTCTCTTAACCTGCTTTTCTGATAAATTGTAAAAACCTCTACGATTATATAGACCTGTCAACTCATCTATCAAAGAGTTCTCTTTAAGAGTCTTTAATAATTTGTTTCTCTCGATCGCATACTTTATAGCTTGGATAAGACTCTTAGCTGATATTTGTTTTTTTAGCAGATAATCCTGAGCTCCAGAGCGCAATGCTTCAAAGGCAAAACCCTCTTTTTCAACATTACTCAATAAAATTATAGGAGTACCAATACTATAAGTTTGAGTTAATTCTTTTTGATATTCTAATTTATCAGAATCTAAAAATCCAATATTAAATAATATAATATCATATCTATGTTTATCTATAATCTTAAGCGTTTCCGTTAAATCCTTAATATGATCTACTTTAAAATTAATTAGCTGTTCATTATTCAACATTTGTTTTATTAAACCGGCATCACTATCATTATCTTCAACTAGAAGTACTTTTAGTTCATTTTTATCTAAATTCATTGCTACACCTCCAAAAATCATATCTAAAAAACATTTTTTATAAGATTTATTATTGCTTCTATATTTTTATATTTATTTAAAGATTTAAACCAGGCCATTATAACTACATCATTACCTTTCCTATTAATCCTTTGTGAAACATATTGGTAAAAACCAAGCTCATTTATATAATCTGCTATTATTGAAGATTGTTCAAAGCTAGACATCATTACTAATGAACCATTTTTATTAATTGAATTTTTTAAATTTTTAATAGTTTTTATAATATCCCCAGTAGCTTTATTTGAAAAAGGCACTTCAGTAACAATAGAGTCAAAGAAATCATCAGCAAATATAAGTTCAGAAGAGTTTGCAGTAAAATGTTTTGAACCATAATATCGAAGACCAGGAGCAAGAACTGGGTCTATATCAATACTATAAACATCGATTGTCTTTTTAATATATTTTGCTTGATATATAATTCCACCACCACCAGCAAATGGATCTAACATTCTTAGAGAAGTATTAAAATCTGATAAATTGATTAAACACCTAGCATCTTCAACTGGTAAAGCCCTACAGCCAAATTCACTACCATCACCACGATACCCAAAGACCTCTTTCTCTTGATTATTATTATCCTTTATTAAAAATTTTCGATTATTTGCCGAATGTTCTTGATAAAGAGACTCATCCTGATCATAGAAATTATTTATTGAAAAAGGCTTTCCTTTCCATATTAATTCACTTTTTATCTTTAAATCAGAATTGTTTTTAGGTAATTTTCCTCTAAAACCTAATATATAAAATTTATCACAATATCCGATACTTTTTAAAAAGATATGTAATTTATCAAAGCTATCTTTAGGTACAAAAAAAGAAAATACACCTTTAAGGTCACCTAAAGGACCATTTTTTATAAATATAGTGTCAAGAGACGACAATGCAAAGTACACTTCCATTATAGCTAATTTTTTTGCTTTTATCCTGGAATTCCTTAATGAAAATAATATAAGATAATTATTATTAAGGTAAGCATCAATATTATTACCTGTAATTGTAATATACCTTTGCATGACCTTTCCCTCCATAAAAATTTATTTATAAATAAATAGTATCTTATGTGGGTTCCTTATATATATATTTATCGATGTATGTAGATTTACCTGCAAAAAAATTTAAAATTTTAATTAAATTAATAAATCTCTAGTATCAATAACGCTTCAATTTGAACAACGAAGTTTTAATGGCTATTATTAATTATGAAAGATCCTTAATTATGAACAAATTATTTAGGATAAAAATAAGTTCCACTTTTTAAGTAAAATCTATATCTTAAAAAGTGGAACTTATGCCTTAACTATTTACTTAATAATTCATCAATTGTATAAACTAAATTATTAATATCATTTTCTTCTACTATAAGGGGTGGCAAAAAGCGTAAAGTATGCTCTTGAACAGCATTAATTAAAAATCCTTTATTAAACAATTCCATGGTTAACTCTTTTGCAGATATGTTATCAGACATTTGCAAAGCAAGCATTAAGCCCATACCCCTAACTTCTAGTAGATCTTCATATTTATCAACTAATGCTAATAATTTATTTTTAAAATATTCACCTTTTTCTTTTACACTCTTTAAAAAGTTATCTTTTAGAAGTATATCTACAACTGTTGATGCAGCTCTTGTAGCCAGTGGATTACCACCAAATGTAGTACCATGATCTCCCGGTTCAAATGCCTGAGCAACTTTTTCTTTAGCAAGAAATGCTCCTATTGCTACTCCTCCACCTAAACCTTTCGCTAAAGAAATAATATCTGCTTCTACATTATAATCTTGATAGGCAAATAAGCTACCTGTTCTACCCATACCACATTGCACTTCATCAAAGATTAACAAAATATCATTTTTATCACAGAGTTCTCGTACACCTTCTAAATACTCTTGAGTAGCTGGATAGACACCACCTTCACCCTGAATTGGTTCTAGCATTATAGCTGCTGTATTATCATTAATTGCTTCTTCCATTGCTTGAAGATCATTAAATGGAACAGTATTAAAGCCTGGAGGTAAAGGAGTAAAAGGCTTCTTATATTTATCCTGTCCAGTAGCTGTAACAGTTGTCAACGTCCTACCGTGAAAGGATTTATCGGCAGTAATAAATTCAAACTTATCTATTCCTTTTTTCTTGAAATATTTTCTAGTAAGCTTTATTGCACCTTCATTAGCCTCAGAACCACTATTAGCAAAAAATATTCTATCAAAACATGAATTCTCACAAAGCATTTTCTGAAGATATGATTGAGGCTCTATATAATAAAGATTTGAACAATGAATTATTTTCTCTATTTGATCTTTCAGAGCTGCCAGTAAATCAGGGTGTCCATACCCTAATGCATTAACACCTATTCCAGCTAAAAAATCATCATATTCCTTGCCATCTTTGGAATATATCTTAATCCCTTTAGCATAATCAACAAGCAAAGGATAACGCCCACTATACACGTTCATAAAATGGTCTTTATCACTTTGAATAATCTCTTCAATCAGCATATTATCATCTCCTTTGTCTTTTTCAATCAATATAAAACCGTTCTGTCAATATATTAAATTATATTATGAATAATTATCATTGATTTCCTAATCTTTTAAAATCATTGTGCCTACACCTTGATCTGTAAATATTTCTAATAATAAGGGATGTGGAACCATACCATTTAATATATGTGTTCTAACAACACCATTACTAACTGCTTCCATACAGCTTTCTACTTTTGGTAACATACCACCTTTTATTTTTCCTTGTTTAATCCAATCTTCAATTTCTTCAAAAGTCAAAGAAGATACCCTACTATCTTCATCTTCAGGGTCAAACCTTATACCATCAACATCTGTTAGGAAAATTAATTTTTCAGCATTTAAAGCAACTGCTAATTTACCAGCTACAGTATCAGCATTAATATTATAGCTCTCACCATTTTTATCAATTCCAATTGGAGCAATTACAGGAATATAACCATCATTAATTAAGCCATTAACAATTTTTGGGTTAATACTTTCAACATCACCTACATATCCTAAATCAATATCATCATTCAATACCTTTTTGCTAGCTCTAATCAAAGATGCATCTTTACCTGAAATCCCAACAGCCTGACCGCGCATTTGATTAATCATAGCCACGACCTCTTTATTTATCTTGGCTGCAAGTACCATTTCAACAACTTCCATAGTTTTTCTATCTGTAACTCTTAAACCATTTACAAAATTACTTTCAATATTCAACTGATCAAGAGTCTCATTGATAGCTGGTCCTCCTCCATGAACAATAACAGGATTTATACCAACATATTTCAATAAAGTAATATCCTCTATTAAATTCTTTTTTAATTTATCATCTGTCATTATACTTCCACCATATTTTATTACAAAAGTCTTTCCATAATATTTTTTAAAATATGGTAAAGCTTCAATTAAAACATAGGCTTTTTTTATATACTCTTCCATCAATCATCATCCCCTAAGTATGATATTCAGCATTTATTTTAACATAATCATATGTTAAGTCGGTACTCCAGAATTCTACTTTTTCATTTCCCATTGCTAAATCCAAATTAATTTCTATCTCTTTACTAGTCATCAAATCGCCCATATCTTCTTTTTTTTGTGCAATGGGAGTACCATTTTCAAATAAACATTTATCGTTAATACTTAAGCTGACTTTCTTAATATCAAAATCAAATTCTGAAGTTCCAAGAACAGCAATAATTCTGCCCCAATTAGGATCTCCACCAAAACAAGCAGTTTTAACTAGATTAGAATTGGCAATATTTCTAGCAATCTCTTCTGCCTCTAACTCTGTTCTAGCTCCACTAACATTTATAGTGATAAAACGAGTAGCTCCTTCACCATCAGCAACAATTGCTTTAGCTAAATAAACAGAAACTTCTTTTAAAATTTCCACAAATATCTGATAATCTTCATCTTCTTTAACGATTTTTTCATTATCGGCTCTAGCATTTGCCATTAAAAAAACCGAATCATTCGTACTCTGATCACCATCAACACTAATACGATTAAAAGAACAATTAACAACTTCTCTAAGCGCCTTTGATAATAATTCTTTACTTATATTTAAATCTGTAGTAATAAATCCTAGCATAGTAGCCATATTAGGATGAATCATACCAGAACCCTTAGCCATTCCCCCAATTTTCACTTCTTTACTACTGGAAGGTAATTTAAAAGAAAATGCAATTTCTTTTTTAACAGTATCAGTAGTTAATATAGCCTCAGAAGCATCAAGATTAGCATCTTTGTTAAGCAGAGGTATGATCTTTTCGATACCTTTCTCAATTTTATTCGTAGGTAAGAGTTCACCAATAATTCCTGTCGAAGACATATGAATTTCATTACTATCTATTTCTAATTTTTTAGCTATAATACTAGTTAATTTTTTAACATCATCCAGCCCTTGTTGACCAGTACAAGCATTAGCATTACCACTATTTATTAGGATTGCCCTTATAGTGTCATTTTTTATTCTTTCTTCAGAAATTATAAGTGGGGCTGCTTTAAATTTATTTTTTGTAAATACTGCTGCACCTAAAGCAGGATATTCACTATATATTAAGGCTAAATCTTTCTTTCCACTTTTTTTAATTCCACAGCTTATTCCAGCTACTTGATAACCTTCAGCTGCAGTTATACCACCTTTGATTTTTTTCATATAATCACCACTTTCAAAATATTAAATATCTACGGTAATACAGCGGTAGCTTCTAAGCCTGTAGTTTCTGGATATCCAAATATCAAATTCATGTTCTGTATAGCCTGACCAGCTGACCCTTTAACCATATTATCTATAGTTGATATTACAATTACTCTTCTCGTTCTAGCATCTACTTTTATTCCTATTTGACAATTGTTAGAACCTAATACATATTTTATTTCAGGAAAGCTACTTTCCAAAACTTGAACAAAATCACTTTCTCGATAAGTATTTTTATATATTTTTAATACTTCACTTTCCTGTATATCTGATTTTAAATCTGCATATATAGTCGCCAATATTCCACGCTTTATAGGAATTAAATGTGGAGTAAAAATAAGTTTTAAATTCTTATAATTACTAAGTTCTGATAATATATATTCTATTTCAGAAGTATGCCTGTGTGTTGCTATATTATATGCCTTTAAAGTTTCATTAACTTCATTAAATAATAAAGAGTGATTTAAACTTCTACCAGCACCACTAACACCAGACTTAGCATCTATAATAATTGAATTTTGATCAATCAAGTCATTTTCCAATAATGGTAAAGTAGCTAAAAGAGAAGCTGTAGGATAACAACCAGGATTAGCAATTATCTCTGCCTTTTTTATCTCCTCTTTCTTATATTCAGTTAAGCCATAGACTGCCTTGCTAGCTAAATCAGAATATTTATGTTCATTATTATACCATTGTCTATATATATTTGTATCTTGATAACGATAATCTCCGCTCATATCTATAATCTTCACGCCAAGTTTGTTAATATTAGCAACCATATCCTGTGATACACCATGAGGCAAAGCGGTAAAAACTAAGTCACTACTTTTAATAATTGAGTCACTATAGTTTTCTAATTTCTTATCGTTATATTTGCTATTTCTAAACTGAGGATATAAATCTATCAATTTATTCCCAGCACTACTCTTAGAAATTAATCTAATATCAGATATTTTCGGATGATTATTTAATAATCTTAACAGCTCAAGCCCAACATAACCTGTAGCACCAACAATAGTAACTTTTAACATAAATATCAACTCCGTTCTATCTCTTTTGTATTATTATACATTAGTGTGTATAAGTATTCAAGTATTTTATTAAAATATTTTTTTATGTATTATATATAAGAAATTTGCTTAGCTATTTAAGGATCTGTCATAAGAAATTTTTAATAATAACTCAAACTTCGCAGTTAATTTCATATTAGATTTCCTGGTTAGCCATATGCTGAATGAACGTTCAAAAAGCTCCAGCACCGCATGGAAGGATATGAATGGTTAACAAAATATGTTTGAACGTAGCGTAGCGAAGTGAGTTCATTTTGTTAACCATTCATATCCTGGAAGAGGAGCTGCGTTTTTAAGCTTTTTTCATGAATGAAGTATATGGCTAACCAGGCTTTAAGCGATAATTTCATGTGCGAAGTTTGAGTAATAATATTTTCTATTTTAATATAAGTATAGCTTGTCTACATTCTATGTAAGAAAGCACAAAACTAGTTAGCATTAAAAATATTAAGCTAAGGTATAACCCTTAGCTTATCTCTTTAAATAATTTTTAAGTATGTTTCTCGCTTTTTCCGGATAATCTGTAATAATTCCATCTACTCCTAAATGAATAAACTTAGCTAAATAATCATCTTCATTCACAGCAAAAACATTAATCATTATTCCTGATTTTTGACATTCTTTAATCAATTCAGGTGTTATACTAAAAATATATGGGTGTATAGCTTCAGCAGCAATTTTTTTTGCATATTCCCAAGGTTTATATAAACCTGCCATATATAATAAAGCACACTTAATCTCACCGCTTAACTCTTTAATCTTTTTAATTGTATAATGATTAAATGAAGAGACAATTACTTTATTTGAAATGTTATAAGTATTTATTATATCAATAGTTTTCTCTTCTATCTCAGGATAAAATATTGGACCATTCTTTATTTCAATATTTATAATCTTACTATCTTTAACAATGTCTAATGTTTCTTTTAAAGATAGTACCTTTTCTCCTTTAAATTCTTCTGAGAATTTACTACCAATATCAAAACCCTTTAACTCTTTTAATGTAAAATCTTTAACAAAACCACTGCCATTATCAACCACACGATCTATCCTTTCATCATGTATAACTACAAGTTCTCCATCTTTGCTCATGTGGATATCAAATTCAACACCGTCTGCTCCAGTTTCTAAAGCTTTTTTAAAAGAACTTGCAGTATTTTCTGCAACAGTTCCCATAGCACCACGGTGTCCTATTATCAATGGTATTTTCATTTCTTTCCTCCCTTTTCTAAACTATTTTTTAAGTAGTTTTATTCAAAATGAGAGTGCATTATATAAAACAGGCTTTCTTAATAGGATATATTAGTATCAACAATTATTACCTGAGAACCTATTTGTTTAACACCATTCCACGGAATAATAATTTTTTTATTATTATTTCGTAAAATGATTGACTCAACCTGTCCATTGGAAGCTTCAAGTATAATATCTATATTTTTAACTTTTCCAAGTTTTTCACCTTGAAGATTAATAACTTCTTTTCCCATCAATTCATAGGAATACATTTGATCATCACCTCATTTATATACCTGTGTGACCAAATCCCCCAGAACCTCTAGTACTCTCTGATAAATCCTCAACTTCTTCCCATTCAATATTAAAAGTCCTATGTATAATTAATTGAGCAATTCGGTCACCTTTATTAATTTTAAAATCTTTTTCGCCATGATTTATAAGTATAACACCAAGTTCCCCCCTATAACCAGGATCAATTACACCATCTGCATTTAAAACTGTAATCCCATGTTTTAAAGCAAGTCCGCTTCTAGGATAAACAAAACCCCCATAACCTTGGGGAATAGCTACTTGAATGCCACTTTTAATTAACTTATACTCTCCACTAGCAAGAATAGTATCTTCTGCCGATAACAAATCAAGCCCTGCATCCTCACCATAGTGTTGATATTTTGGTAAAGGTAAACTCTTATCTAAACGTTTTACTTTTATTTTCAACTCAATTCACCTCAAATATGTATTTTATATATTTATATTTTAACATATTTAAGTTAATTGAACAAATACAAGATTCACTTTTAGTCCTGTAAAAAAAAGTTGATTTGCTAGTACTAGCATTTAGTACTAGCATATAAATATCTATTTATTTATTAACTCAGATATCGTTACAAAATTATAATCTCTTCCTTTCAGAGTTGTTATTATACGATCTAGAGCATCTAAACTAGGTTGTGTTGGATGCATTAAAATAATACCTCCATCATCGATTTTATTAATTGCTCGTTGAGCCACAACTTCTGCAGGTGGACGCTGCCAATCAATTGTATCTGCAGACCACATAATTGTGCTATATCCGATACTGTTTGCCACAGAGGCTATCCTATCGTCAACCTCTCCGTATGGAGGAGCAAATAAATTAGTTCTTTTATTTGTTATTTGATTAATTAAATCTTCATTTTTCTTTATTAAGTCTATTAATTGCTCATTTGTTAATTGCTTAGGATGTGCATGTGAATAACCATGGTTTCCTATTTCATGGCCTAAATCTGACATTAATTTTAATAAATCTTGGTTTTTATTTGCCCATTTTCCTGTTACAAAAAATGTAACTTTAACATTATTGTTATGAAGAACCTGTAACATATCTTTTAAATATTCTTCTCCCCAGTCAACATTAATTGTTAAAGCAATATTATTATTACCCCTTACTCCATGATAATACGGCGTATTTGGACTACTAGCAGTTGGCATTATTAAGTTTGTTTGAACCATACCAGTAATAATACCAACAAAAAAAGCAATAACAATTATATATTTTTTTAACATATTTATCTCACTCCCTTAAAAACTATTTTCTACTAATCTGTTTCCCAGTATATGATTCAATATAATAATTATCTTTATAAACCATATCTGATAATGGTACTATTTTAAATCCCCTTTCTTTCAGTTGTGGGATTATTTTTCTTAAAGCTTCAGGTGTATCCGGAGCATTATTATGCATCAAAATTATATCACCGGATTTAACATTTGTCATAATTCTATCAACGATATAATCAACACCTGGTTCCATCCAATCATGTGAATCTATTGTCCATTGAATTACTTGATATCCTAATTCATTAGAAGTTTTTATAACATTATTATTATATTCTCCAAAAGGTGGTCGGAAATAACTTGGTCTTTTACCCGCTAACTTTTCTATTAAATCAGAGGTAGATTCAAGTTCTTCTATCAATTTATCTTTTGAAAGAGAATTGCAATGAGGATGAGTATATGTATGATTTTCAATTTCGTGGCCTTCGGCGGCTATTTTTTTTACGGCATCAGGATATCTTTCTAGCCAATATCCTGCAAAGAAAAAAGATATATTAATATTTTCTTCTCTCAAAATTGCTAAAATTTCATCTGTTCTTTCTGCACCCCATGTACCATCAAGAGTAATTGCAATATAATTATCATTTCTATCAACCGAATAAATAGGAACTAATTTTTGCTTTGAAGTAGGAATAACTTGATTATATCTATTCGCTATAAAAAAGCCCAAGGCAAACACTAATACTATAATTATTAAAGAACTAAGAAATATTATTCTTTTATTAACAGCAAAAACAAATCTCATTTTAATAACACCTTCTTTCATATTATCAAAATTAACCCTTTCTTAAAATTTATGCAAAAAGAAATAGAGATATTCAATATAAACATGGGAAATAGATTATCATAAATACTACAATAATACATATATATTTATAACTAAAAGTATTTAAAATAAAATTTATTAAGAGGTGTATCCATGTTTATAAGAATATTTATTAGACCAAAAAAAATATTAATTAGTATATTTCTATTAATATTCTTTTCTCTTTTAATTATGAATACTAGAAATACTACAATACCTACTCAAACAAGTTCAATGCAATTTAAAGTAGTTGTTGATGCAGGACATGGAAGTATTGATACTGGAACAAGTTATGGCGAAGTATTGGAAAAGGAAATTAATTTAGAAATAGCAAAATTTCTAGAAGAAGAATTGAAGAAAGTAAATATAATACCTATTATGACTCGTACAGAAGATAAATTATATATGGATAGTCGAAGACAAGATATCAAAAGAAGGCCTCAAATAGCAAATGAAGCCAATGCTGACCTCTTTATAAGTATTCACGCAAATAATTATCCAAGTAGCCAACCTAAAGGTAGCCAAATATTTTATAAAAAAAATTCTGAAGATAGTAAAATTTTAGCTGAATATATAAAAGAAGAATTAGTAGAAATTAGAGAAGCAAATAATCGTTCAAACCAAGTTGGTGATTTTTTAGTTTTAAATATGTTAAAATGTCCGGGTGTATTGATTGAAGTTGGATTTTTATCAAATGGAGAAGATAGAAAAAAACTAAAAGATCCAATATATCAAGAAAGTTTAGCTCGTGCTATAAGAAAAGGTATTGTCACATACTTCCAGGAAGGATTTGCAGAAACTCCAAAGGATATTAGCACTATAAAAAGTTTTGAAGATACTAAAAAAGAAGAATTATCTATAAACGAAGTAAATAATGTATTGTACTATCAAATTGCTACAGAAAATAATATTCATCACTTTAAATATAAACTAAGTTTCCCTTCTAGTAATTTCTTCAATGAAGATTATACATTATTAAGTTTTAAAGAAATTATGGCAATTACTGCTATTGAAGAATTATTAGAAGCGCCAGATGGTTTGATATCACCTTTACCAAAGGAAACTAAAATAAATTCTTTAGTAATTAAAGATAATATAGCTGTTTTAGATTTATCAATTGAAGCTAGTGAAAATTTTAATGGTGGTGCAAGTATTGAACAATTATCTGTTAATGCAATAAAAAATACTCTCTTTTCTATAGAAGGTATCAACGGTCTACAAATACTTATAGACGGAGAAAGTGGTAAAAGTCTTGGGGGACATATCTTCTTTGATGATATATATATGAGGTAATTGTATAATAGAAATAAGCTAGATGAAAATAAATTTATCAGATTTAACTCTTTTATATGTAAAACTATATTAAAAAAGAAGGCCAAAGATATATAAGATCTTTGCCTTCTTTATATTTATTATTAATAATTGCTAAATGAAAAAGTTACATTCATTTTTTAAAAATATTAAACATAGCTATTATTCGGTAAAAACATGACCACCAATTGTAACAGTTCTCCTTCTTTGCTCAAACCACCACTGATAATTTGCAAATGCAGGATTATAATAGAATAAGGAACCCATAGAAGGATCAGAACCATTTAATGCTTCTCTAGCAGCTCTATAAGATACTTGACTTGGTTCTAAATAAAATTGTCCATCAGCTACAGCTGAAAATTGTCTGTGTTGATAGATAACCTCTCTAAATGTATTAGGAAATTGGGAACTCAGAACTCTATTAATTACAACTGCACCAACTGCTACCTGGCCTATAAAAGGTTCACCTCTAGCTTCCCCATGAATCACTCTTGCTAATAACTCAATATCTTCATCTGTTACATTTAATGCCAATACCTGTCGCGATGAAAGATTATTTATAGGCAATTGAATACTTTGACCTCTTCTTATTATGCTGTTTTCCATATTATTTAGAGCCATAATAATACCACTACTTGTATTAAACTTTTTTGCTAAATCATATAGCGTATCTCCTGTATCAACATGATAAGTAATGATTTGATCACTAGAAATGTGGCTAATATCAGGAAGTTGTCTACTGGGGTTAATCCTTACAGAGAACACATTACCTGCATCTAGTCTAAAATCTTCTTGATTAGTCTTATTAGAAAAAAGATTATAATCCCAAACAGGACGATCATATTCTACTTGTGATCGCTCATTAGGTATTAAAAGCTCTTGCCCAACCCTAATCATAGAATTCATATTCAATCCATTTGTTTCAAGTAAATATCTAGTAGAAATACCATAAGATTGAGCTATTTCACTCAAAGTATCTCCTTCTTGTATAACATAAATTATATTAAATTCTGGGTGAGAGAGTAATTGATTAGTAAAAGCTATTGTAAAAATAAAAATCAATATTATAAGATATACTTTTTTCATGCTTTTACCTCCTTATTTTTTATTGATTTTATACTTTTCTGGCTTATGGGACAATCTTTTGGTAAAGAATTCAAAAATATTTTACCGTAATTTTTTGTAATTAAACGATTATCAAAAGATATTACAATACCCTTATCCTGTTTTGAACGAATTAACCTTCCAAATCCCTGTTTAAAGCGAATTACAGCCCTTGGAATACTATAATCGAAAAATGGATTCTTTCCTTCTTTTTGCATTTGTTCCATTCTGGCTGCTGCAATTGGTTCACTTGGAACCGGAAAAGGCAACTTCATAATTATTAGTTGTTCAAGGTTTTCGCCTTTGACATCGATGCCTTCCCAAAAACTAACTGTCCCAAATATTATTTGTCTATCTTCTTTTTTAAAATGATCAATTATATAATTTCTTGAATACTTTCCTTGAGCTAAAAGATTAATACCAGCTAGTTCTAAATCAGTTCTTATATTTTTAACACAATAATTTAACATTCTATAAGAAGTAAATAAAACTAAAGTTCTTCCACCAAATGAAATTAATATATCTTTAAAATCAGTGATAATACTGCTCAGAAAATCAGGAGAATTTGGAGCACTTATATCAGTAGGAATAATTAGCTCAGCTTGCTTAGCATAATCAAAAGGAGATTCTATTGAAAAAGAATCACTCTTTTCTAATCCTAATGTTTCTTTAAAAAAATTAAAACTATTACTTACAGTTAGAGTAGCTGAAGTTAAAGCTACTGTATCCATATTGCTCCATAATATATCATTCATAATTTCTGATATATCAAGAGGAGCATTTTCTTGATTAATGAAACGTTCGCCCTTCTTTTCTATCCAAAAAACATATTGTGAATCTCGTGATTTCAAATTAAAATCTAAATTATTAGCTAATAATTTAGATTTTAAGATAAAGGATTCTAACTCAATCAATAATTCTTCAAACTTTGAATAAATTGTCTCAGGATCTAATTCTAATATTTTTTGATAAAGTGTATTTAAGTAATTACTTAGTTTCTGAATATTAATTAGAAAGTTATCTCCATATTCCTCAATCTCACGCCAAGTATTTGACTCTTTTACCTTTTTAACAATTCTAATGGAAGTTTCGTTATCATCAATAATATCCTCAAAGAAAGTATAATATTGTGCGCTAATTTCATTTAATTTTAAAATCTGAGTTATAATATTATTATCTATTAATTTTAAATAATCCTGTTTATTACTTAACTTTGTTAAAGTATCACGTAAGCGAGGTATTAAAGAAAACTTATTATGATAAAGCCTTTGAAAGTATTTATTTAAAGCAGCAATATAAAATGGTTGTCCTAAATGAGTGGTGGCTGCCTCTACAATATTATGAGCTTCATCTATAATTAATTTTTTGTATTTTGGTAAAATACCGTGATTATTATCGATATTTTCCTTTTTTAAAACTGAATCTGAAAGTAATAAATGATGATTTACAATTAATAAATCTGCACTAAATACTTCTTTTCTGGCATGCATAAAAAAACATTTATTAAAATGAGGACAATTAGTCCTCATACAAAGGTCGCTTTCTGACTTTAACTCATCCCATAAATCAGAAGAAACAATAAAATTTAGTTCTGATCTTGAGCCGGTTTCAGTATCATCAAGCCAATTTAAAATCTTTACAAGCTCTACTTTCTTTTCCAAGTCATCATCAAATATATCCGCTGCTCTTTTTTCTAAATTTTTCATTTTCCTTTTGCATACATAATTACTTCTACCTTTAACTAAGACTGCTTTAAAAGAAAAAGGTAATACTTTTTTTAGTAATACTAAATCCTTTTCTATGATTTGTTCCTGTAAGTTGATAGTATTTGTAGAAATAACAACTGTCTCTTTATTTGTATTGGCCCAATATAAAGAAGGAATTAAGTAAGCAAAAGACTTACCAGTACCTGTACCAGCTTCTATAAGGTATTGTCTATGTTCATTAAATGAATCAATTATTCTATCAACTACTTCAACTTGCTGCTTACGATATTCGTAATCTCGTAAAACCATATCTAACTTACCTTGAGGTTTAAAAAGCGAAATAATTTCTTGTTTATTTATCTTAATTTCTTTTTCAGGTATCTTAGCTTCAACAATAAAATTAATTTTACTTACATCATTATTTATAATTGCAAAGCCGATGCCATTATTTCCTGTACGAGAAGCTATTCTTATATCTGCTGCAGATGGAGTTAAATCACCAGAAGGATGATTATGAACGATAATACTGCCAGGCTTTAAATCATTTATAATAGCTGGTACCATATTACTATTGCCTCTAGCTAAAAGATTGTATTCTTTTACATGTTTTGTTTCAATATCTATTAAGGCAATAAAAAATATCTCATTATCATTATTATTACTTATATCTTTTTTTATTTTTTCTATCATATCGTCAGAAAACAAATCACTTATATTCATAATTACACCTACTCTATAAACAAATATACAGATAGTATTATTGATGGATCATCTTTTATCTTTACAGCCCTTGCTATTACACTTTTTTATAGCAAGTAATATTGAGAAGAAATTCATTTATATATTGATTTTATTCATTAAAACGAAATTAATACGACTCTTTTAATTATAACATGAAAAATAAATAATTTCGAGTTAAAATTGCGTTTTCCTATATCTTACTTAAAGTATTAATATATCCAAGATGTACTATTAGAGATTGAAGATAGTTTAAGTATTTTATAAAATAAGCTATTAAAAAACATAAACCAGAAAAAACCAGTTTATGTTTTACAATTAATATTATTTAATTAATAATTTTTAAATTTATTATTATTCTTCTTCTATAGCATCTTTCCTAGAAAGATTGATTCGCCCTTGTTTATCAATTTCTGTAACCTTAACAGGTATTGTATCTCCAATTGAAACAACATCTTCTACTGACTTTACATGATGATCAGCTAATTTAGATATATGAACAAGACCTTCTTTGCCAGGTAAAAATTCTACAAAGGCTCCAAAATTCATAATCTTTTTAACTGTACCTTCATATATTTCTCCAACTTCAACATCTTTTGTAAGGTTTTCAATCATTTTTTTGGCTTTTTGACCAGCTTCATGTGTATCTGACATTATGAATACAGTACCATCATCATCAATATCTATACTTACACCTGTTTCATCAATGATTTTATTGATCATTTTACCACCAGGTCCAATAACAAAGCGAATTTTATCTGGATTTATCTTCATTGAAATCATCAATGGAGCATATGGAGATAATTCTTCTCTTGGTTTATCAATAACTTTTAACATTTGATCCAAGATGTGCATTCTACCTTTTCTAGCTTGTTCTAAGGCATTAACTAGTATTTCTTTCGATATACCTGCAATTTTTATATCCATTTGTAAGGCTGTAATTCCGTTTTTACTTCCTGCCACTTTAAAATCCATATCTCCATAGTGGTCTTCCATACCTTGAATATCTGATAAAATTGCAACATTATCGTCTTCTTTTATTAAGCCCATGGCTATACCAGCTATTGGCTCTTTAATAGGTACTCCAGCATCCATTAAAGCCAATGTACTGCCACAAATACTAGCCTGTGAACTAGAACCATTTGATTCCAAAACTTCTGAAACTACGCGAATAGTATATGGAAACTCCTCTTGTGGTGGAATCATAGGTAATAAAGCCCTTTCACCTAGAGCACCATGTCCAATTTCACGTCTCCCTGGGGAACGCAAAGGACTAGTCTCTCCAACACTATAAGGTGGAAAGTTATAATGATGCATATATCTTTTGGTTTCTTCTTCACCTAAGCCAAATAAAACTTGTTCATCTGATGCAGCCCCAAGTGTTGCTACACTTAAAGCCTGAGTTTGTCCACGTGTAAATACACCAGAACCATGAACTCTAGGTAGAATACCAACTTCACACCAAATTGGTCTAATCTCATCAGCCGATCTTTGATCTGGTCTAATGCCATCTTCTACTATCATCTTACGTAAATATTCTTTAAGAATATTTTCAAATATTTTAGATACAGTCTTCTTTATAGATGCTTTACTATCATCATCTACCTCATTTTCTACAAAATGATCAATTAAACTTGTTTTAATTTCATCTACCTTAGCATTACGATCAAGCTTTTCGAAAGTCCTTATAGCTTTTTGTAAGTCTTCACTTATAAAATCACGTACTTGTTTCTCAAGATCAGAATCTATTTCTACAGGCTCAAATTTCATTTTTTCTCTTGCAGCTTCATTAGCTATTTCTTCTTGCATAGCCACTATATTTTTTATTTCTTGATGTGCCAACTCAATTGCATCAATCATAGTTTCCTCAGATACTTCATCTGCTCCTGCTTCTACCATCATAACAGCATCTTTTGTACCAGCGACAATCAAATCCAATTTTCCATTAGCTCTTTGCTCTTCATTTGGATTGATAATTAATTCATCATCAACCATTCCAACTTTAACACCTGCCATTGGCCCATTAAAAGGAATATCAGACAGCATTAAAGCTGCAGAAGCACCATTCATAGCAGCAATATCTGCTTCACAATCATTATCTACAGATAAAACTGTACATACTATTTGTACATCATGGTGAAATCCTTTAGGAAACAATGGTCGTAATGGACGATCTATTAAGCGTGCTGATAGGGTAGCTAAATCTCTTGGACGACCTTCACGACGAGTAATACTTCCTGGTATTTTACCTATTGAATATATTCTTTCTTCATAATTAACCATTAATGGAAAAAAATCTATACCTTCTCGGGGTTCAGACATAGTTGCAGTTACCAAGACAACAGAATCTCCATAAGTAACTAAAACTGACCCATTAGCTTGTTTGGCAAGTTTTCCAGTTTCAATTTTAAAATCTCTTCCAGCAATTTCTTTAATCCAACTCTTGTCCATAAATAAAAACCTCCTTTATTTTATTATAAACAAATATATTAATAATTATTAGATATGTAATAGTAATACTTAATATTAAAGAGCGGTAAATACCGCTCTTTTGAATGCCTGAAAAATTATCTGCTTTCATAATATGCAGATAATTTACGGCATAAAGAAATTTACACTATAAAAAAATGGTGAAACCTATTTCTTCTTAACACTAAAAATTTACACTTGAATACAAATAAATTCAGTATTAAAAATAATCTTATCTAAGTTAAGATTATTTTTATAGAAGAAATTAACCTCTTATACCCAAACGTGCAATAATATTACGATAACGTTCAATTTCATTGCTTTTGAGATATTTAAGAAGCCTTTTTCTTTGACCTACCATTTTTAATAAACCTCTTCTTGAATGAAAATCACTCTTATGTTCTTTCAAATGATCCGTAAGTTGACTAATCCTTGCAGTTAAAAGAGCAATTTGTACCTCAGGAGAACCTGTATCTCCTTCTTCAGTTTGATATTCTTTAATTATATCTTGTTTCTCTTCAGTAGTTAACATATCGACACCTCCTCATAAGTAATTAAACCATAAGCCAAGAATAACGTTGGAGAATCATTAAACCTAGCTAACGGACTGTAAATATTCCAATATTAATTGTAACATAAAAGATTTTTTGTGTAAAGTATATCTTTTTTTATTTGTTCAATTAAATCAACGGAACTATCAAAAGTCATTTCACTTCTAATTTGCTCAATTAAATCAATTGAAATATTTTTATCATAAATATCAGTTTTATTAAAATCAATGATATGAACTTCTATTGAATAATCAACTCCACCAAATGTAGGGTTATAACCAAAGTTGACAACTCCCTTATACCTATCTGAATCATAATCAACATAACATGCATATACTCCTCTAGGTGGGAGAGAATAATCTGTATCTAATTTTATATTAGCAGTAGGATATCCTAACTTTTTTCCTCTTCCAAACCCTCTAATAACCTTCCCGTATAATCTATATGGCCTATCTAATAATAAACTAGCTTTTTTTATATTACCTTCACTAATTAACTCTCTAATTAGAGTGCTTGAAACACGTATGGATAAATCTTCTACAGTTTTAACAGCTGTAAGGTCAAAACCCAAGTTATTTGTAAGTTTTTCTATGTTTTCTATGGTTCCTTTACCCATTTTACCCAAATGAAAATCTTCACCTACTACTAAGTGTTTCATATTAAATTTATCTAACAGAAAATTTAGTATGAAATCTTGATAATCTATAGATGAGAAGTCCGAAGTAAATTTTTGTTCTAAATAATAATCAATATCAAAATTAGCTAATAACTCTATTTTTTGTCGGGAAGATATTATGCTTTTTGGGGCTATAGCTGGTTTGACTATTTTTAATGGATGTGGATTAAAAGTATAAACAGCAACAGCTAGATTCTTATCTTCAGCTATTTTTTTTGCTTTATTAATAACTGCTTGATGACCTTGATGTAAACCATCAAACGTACCTATAGCAATTACTAAAGGTCCTATATTTATATGTCGAAAATCTTTACTTTTTATAACTTCCATTATATCACCTTACTCATTTCCTTTATTCAATAGTATCTATTATCATTGATTATAACTGGACATTAAAAACTCTATCAGGTTTAATTTCAAATCCATCTTCAGTATTAATTATTTGGCTAATAGATATAAAATAATTTCGATAGTAAACTAAAACATTTTTTTCTTCAAAGGCTAATTTATCTAAATTTATATTAATATCAACAAAAGCGTTTGCTGATAAAGATGATCCGTTTTTTGCTAAATCAAAAAAAGAATCTTTAATGTATAATTTAGGAAAATCCAAAGGAAAATCTATAGGCACGATTAATTTTTCTCCTTTATTATACAATGTATCTAAGGTAACTGCATTCTCTATTCTAAAAGGACCTGATTTACTTCTTTTTAATTTTTGCAAAAAAGCACCACATTCTAAATATTCACCTATATCATCAGCTAATGTTCGAATATATGTGCCTTTAGAACAAAGAACTCTAACTTTTATTCTTGGTAAATCAAATTCTAATAACTCTAATTCTTTAATCTCCACTTCTCTAGGTTCCCGATCAACTTCTTTTCCTTGCCTAGCAAGCTTATACAAACGCTTTCCTTTATAATGCAAGGCTGAATACATAGGTGGTATTTGTTTTATATTACCTTTAAATTCTTTCAGTGTTCTTTCTAAATCATCTTTACTTATATGCTTCCAATCTTCACTTTCCTCTATTATTTCACCTTCAGCATCTAAAGTATCTGTCCTCTTTCCTAATATTATATCTGCTATATATTCTTTTTCATCTTCAGGAATATAAGGTATAATTTTAGTTGCTTTACCAAGACAAATAGGGAGAACACCAACTGCACTAGGATCAAGTGTTCCTGTATGTCCAGCTTTTTTACATGATAAAATTCTTCTAACACAAGAAACCACCTGAAACGAAGTTTTTCCAGGGGGTTTTAATATATTTATTATTCCATTTAATTCAGACATAATCTTTCACCTTTTTTAAAATCATTTCTTTCACTTCTAAAAGATTTTTATTAATCGAACAGCCAGCAGCACGTGGATGTCCACCACCACCATATAAAGCAGCAAATTCATTTACCTTAGAATAATTATTAGAACGAAAACTAACTCTAGTTTCATTTTCGCTGAGTTCGGAAAATAATAAACCAAGCTCTACTCCTTTAATATCCCTTGCATAATTAACAAGTCCAGAGACTTCATCTAAATTAGTATTAGTCTTTTTTAGCATTTCTTGACTTACTGTCAAATGAGCAACTTTATCTTCAAATAATTCTAAAGTGTTCAAAGCAAGAGCTTTTAATTTAATTATATTATATGGATAAGAAGCATATACAGATTTATTTATTTGATAGACATCAGCACCAAGTCTCTTAAGTAATGACATTATATCAAATACAGTAGAACTCGTATTTTGGTAACGAAAACTACCAGTATCACCTATAAAAGCTAAAGCTAAAGCATTAGCTATATTTTGAATATTAGAGTCATAACAATTTTTATTTTTATCTAAATTTTCTAATGCCCATTTATCATTAAGAGAAATTAAATCGAATATTATTTCTCCAGTAGCAGCTGTTTCAGAATTAATATAATTAATATCTCCATAACACGGGTTATCAGGATGGTGATCTATATTTAGCAAATATAGATTTTTTGCTAACTCCTTGCCCTCACCTAAGCGATCTATATCTGCAGAATCAAGGGCAAGGCAAACATAATGTTTGTTTTTATCAATTTTAAATTCATCAATTAAGCAATAATCTTCTTCTTTAACCCCTATAACATGATACTTTTCTTCCAGCTTTTCTGAGAATAATACAATAGAACTTTTACCTAAATTATCAAGATACCACTTTAAAGCAAATAAAGAGCCAATACAATCACCGTCAGGAGCAATATGTCCCATTAAAATAAAATTATTATTTTTTTTAATGATATCATATACCTGCTCTAAAGAATTCATTACTTAATCCCCTTTTTCATTCTTTTTTTCATCTTCATTTTTAACTTTATCTAGTATTTTTGATATATGTGCTCCATATTCTAGCGATTTATCATATTTAAACAAAAGTTCCGGTGTATGATAAACAGTTATCCGTTCACCTAATAGCTTTCTTATATAGCCATTACCTTTTTCAAGAGCTTTCATAGTATCAGAACGTTCTTTATCACTACCAAACACACTAACATATACATTAGCATGCCTTAAATCACCAGAAACTTCTACATCCGTTACTGAAACAAATCCAACACGAGGGTCTTTAACGTCCTTTAATAATATATCGCTAATCTCTTGCTTTATTAACTCTCCTAATCTTTGAGCTCTTTGTTTTACCATTATATTCACCTACTCCAAAATATATTAAGAGAAAAGTATCTTTTAATGATAAGATGAGCATCTAATCATTATTACAATGACCTTTTTATCTCTTTTATAGTGTATATTTCTAATTCATCACCTAATTTAATATCATTAAATCCTTCTATTCCTAAACCACATTCATAACCTTCCCTAACTTCTCGAACATCATTCTCAAATCTTTTTAATGATGCAATATTACCTTCGTAGATAACTACTCCATCACGTAATAAGCGAACTTTATCATTACGGTTAATAGTACCTTCTGTTACATATAAACCTGCAATAAGTCCAATATTAGGAACTTTAAATGTATCTCTAACTTCTGCTCTACCTGTTACCTCTTCTTTTAATTCAGGATCTAACAATCCAGACATAGCGTCTTTCAGATCTTCAATAGCTTTATAAATAACTCTATAAGTTCTTACATCTACCTTTTCTTTTTCTGCTAATCTTCTTGCGTTACTTGCTGGTCGTACGTTAAAACCAAGAATAATAGCATTAGAAGCACTCGCTAAGTTAACATCCGTTTCATTAATCGCTCCTACTGCAGTATGAATAATATTAACAGTAACTTCTTTATTACCTAGTTTCACTAAGGAATCTCTAAGAGCTTCAATGGAACCATTAACATCTGCTTTTAAGACAACATTTAGTTCCTTTACTTCTCCTTCTTGAATTTGTTGATATAAATCCTCTAAAGATATTTTATTTTCAGTTTGCTGACTCTTTTGCTGAATATCCTTTTTCCTGGCTTCAGCAACTTGTCTAGCTTCTTTTTCATCATCAAGTACTTGAACTAAATCTCCAGCATTAGGTACATCAGAGAATCCTAATATTTCTATAGGTGTTGCAGGTGGAGCTTCTTCGACTCTATTACCTTTATCATCAAGCATAGCTCTTACTCTACCTGAAACTGGACCTGCTAATAAAGCATCACCTACATGCATAGTTCCGTTCTTAATTAAAATTGTAGCAACAGGACCACGGCCTTTATCGAGTTCAGACTCAATAATAATTCCTTCTGCTGGTCTACTAGGATTTGCTTTAATTTCTTCAATCTCTGCAACCAATAAAACCATCTCTAGTAGCTCTTCTATATTTTCTTCTTTAAGCGCTGATATAGGGACACAAATTGTTTGACCTCCCCAATCCTCAGGAACTAAACCATGCTCTGTTAACTCTTGCTTAACACGATCCGGTTGTGCATTAGGTCTATCAATTTTATTTATAGCTACTATAATTGGTATATCAGCAGCCTTTGCATGGTTTATAGCCTCAATTGTTTGTGGCATAACTCCATCATCTGCAGCTACAACCAATATCGTAATATCTGTTACCTGAGCTCCGCGAGCTCTCATTGCTGTAAAAGCTTCATGACCAGGAGTGTCTATGAAAGATATTTTCTTGCCATTTACCTTCACTTGGTATGCACCTATGTGTTGCGTTATTCCTCCTGCTTCACCTTCAGCTACTCTTGCCTTACGAATAACATCCAAAAGAGTTGTCTTACCATGATCAACATGACCCATAACTGTAACGATAGGTGGTCTTAACTTTAAATCTTTTTCTTTATCTTCAATTTCTAAAGCTATACGATCATGTATATCCGCTTCTTTAAGTTCTTCCTCAGTCATAGATTTAAAACTAATGTCAATACCTAATTCATCAGCTAACATTAAAAGAATATCTTCATCTAGAGGATGATTAACATTTGCCATTATGCCTAAACCTATTAATTTTTTAATGATCTTATTTGCAGCTATACCAGTTAACTCTCCAAAATCTTTAACAGTAATAGGTACTTCTACATCAAATTTTCTTGAATTATCATTATCTTTTTCTATATTTTTTTTATTATTCTCTACAGTACTTTTTTTAATAACGTTATCATTTTTCTTATTATTATTATTTACTTCATTGTTGTTTTTTTTCAATTTTTTTTCTTGCCTACTTTCTGCTTTTTCAACAGACTTTTTTTCTTCTTCTCCTTTTTCCACATACATTCCTTTAATAATATCTGCTGTTTCATCTGTAATTGTACTCATATGACTTGTTACTTCCACATCAAGATCATGTAAAATGTCTAATAATGCAGAACTTGATACATTTAGTTCTTTTGCTAATTTATAAACTCGAACCTTTCCCATAATAACACCCCCATAAAATTAACCTTTCATTATATCAATCTCCTTTATTAAGTTTTGATATATCTCATCCGAAATTGATATTTTTAAAGATCTCTCAATCTTTTTAGCCTTATTTGCCAAGTCAAAACATTTTTTTTCTGGACAGAGATAAGCCCCTCTACCAGGCATTTTACCTTTTCGATCTATACTTATAACACCTTCGCCTTTATTATAAACAACCCTTATTAATTCATTTTTAGGCTTTCTCTCTCCACAAGCAACACATTTTCTGATAGGAACTTTTTTAGACAATTAGATCACCTACCATAATATTTTAAAATAAATTTAAGAATTTTTATTCTTCAGAATCCTTAATATTTTCATCTTGATTTATATTTGTATCGTAATCAGACTCTTTTTTAATATCAACTTTCCAACCTGTAAGTTTTGCAGCCAAACGAGCATTTTGACCTTCTTTACCTATAGCTAATGATAACTGAAAATCGGGTACTATAACTTCAGCTATCTTATCTTCTTCATTAATGTTTACCTTTTTAACTTCCGCAGGATTAAGAGCATTTGAAACAAGTACTTTTGGATCTTCACACCATTCTATAATATCAATTTTTTCTCCATTTACTTGATCCACTACTGCTTGCACCCTCATTCCCTTTGGACCTACGCAGGCTCCTACAGGATCAACTTGCTCATCAAAAGATGATACAGAGATTTTTGATCTATATCCAGCTTCTCTAGCAATATTTTGTATTTCTACAATACCATCAAAAATTTCAGGAACTTCTACCTCAAACAAACGCTTAATTAAAGCAGGATGTGTTCGAGAAACTAATATTTTAGGGCCTTTACTATCTGAGCTTACTTCAACTACATATAATTTAATGCGATCTCCAGCATTATATTGTTCGTTAGGCATTTGTTCTGATGGTGGTAATAAAGCTTCAATCTTACCAAAATCTATGAAAACATTATTGTTATGGAAACGTTGAATAACCCCTGTAATTAGTTCTCCTTCCTTTTGTTTATATTCTTCATAAATAACATCTCTTTCAGCTTCACGTATTCTTTGCATCACTACTTGTTTAGCTGTTTGAGCTGCAATACGCCCAAAATTAGCTGGAGTAATTTCTTGTTCAACTATATCTCCAATCTCAAAATCACCTTTGATTTTTTTAGCTTCTTCCAAAGAAATCTCTAAAAGTTCATTTTCAACTTCTTCTACAACTTCCTTTTTAGTATAGACATGAACTTCCCCGGTATTTCTACCTATTTCGACTTTGACATTTTCCTTAGATCCAAAATCTTTTTTATAAGCAGAAATTAAAGCAGTTTCAATTGCTTCAAATAACACTTCTTTTGTTATCCCTTTATTTTTTATAATATCATCAAGGGCATGTAAAAATTCCAGACTCATTCTCCCAATCCTCCCTTATAAAACATTAACATTTATTCAATGTTTTTTATAAATTATACAACAAGAACAAATATTTATAGATATTAAAAATCTATTGTTAAATTTGCAGTAGCTATACTAGAATAGGGAATCTCGTATACTTGATTTTTCTTATCCTTATCTTCAAGACGTATCTGCTGATCTTCCCTTTTTAATATAGTTCCTATAAATTCTTTTTTACCATTAATTGGGGCATATGCTTTAATATATGCCAGCTCTCCTTCGAAACGATCAAAGTCCTCTAACTTATTCAGAGGCCTTTCAATACCAGGTGAAGACACCTCTAGAATATAACTATCATTAATTGGATCAATTCTATCTAATTCTTCACTTAAATTTCTACTAACTTTTTCACATTCGTCTAATCCTATTTCATTCTTTTCATTATCAATAAAGACTCTTAAAGTGAAACCTTCTCCCTCTTTAAGATATTGAACATCTACTAACTCTAAGTCTAAATCTTCTATAATAGGTTCAGCTATTTCAGTAATTAAATCTTTAATCTTACCCATTTTTTCTCCCTTCTTTTTTTGTTTTATATAATTAATATTTACATGGAAAATTCTAATTATAACAAACTACTGTTTATAATATTTAGTTTAAATATTTTACTTTTATCTTATAGTTCCAAAAGTATATACTAGATGATTTAAAATTAGATGTTTTTATGTAAAATTATTATAAGTATAAGGAAGGAGTGGGATCAGCCCACTCCTTCTCTAAAGTAATTAATATCATAAATAAATCTATCAAATTAATTTTATCATACTATTAAGAAACATGCAAGTTTAATTATCAAAACAAAGAGAGTTGATTTTTATCAGGCATTCCATTTAAAGTACCATGCTCTTTCATTACTTCTACCACAGTCTTACTTATCCGTGTTCGATTTACTAACTCTTCAATAGATGTAAAGTCACTTTCTTCCCTACTTATAACTATATTTTGAGCAGCACTTTCACCTAAACCTTCTAAACTAGTTAATGGTGGCAATAAACCCTTATCTGTAATCTTAAAATGCTTGACTTCTGATTGGTATAAATCAACAGTTGTAAATTTAATACCTCTAGCCATTGCCTCTATTACAATCTCAAGGATAGTATAAACGCCTTTTTCTTTAGCCGTCATATCATTTCCTTTTTGATCTAAATCTCCTTTAATTTTCAATATATGTTCATACCCTTGACATACAATTTGTGCGTCAAAATCATCTGCTTTTCTTGTAAAAAATGTTGCATAAAAAGCTTCAGGATAGTGAACCTTAAAAAAAGCAATTCTAAAAGCCATCATTACATAAGCCGCAGCATGTGCTTTAGGAAACATATATTTTATTTTCTTACATGAATCAATATACCATTCAGGTACATTATTTTCTCTCATATAATTTTCTTCGTCATCCTTTAAACCCTTTCCTTTTCTAACGTTTTCCATAATCCAAAAAGCCCTGGCAGGCTCCAATCCTTTTTGTATTAAATAATTCATAATATCATCGCGAACAGATATAACTTCTGCTAATTCAGCGGTATTGCTTCTAATAAGATCTTGCGCATTGTTTAACCATACATCAGTACCATGAGAAAGGCCACTAATTCTAATTAATTCAGCAAAAGTATTTGGCTTGGTATCTACTAACATCTGTCTTACAAAGCTTGTACCGAATTCAGGTATACCTAAAGTCCCTATGGTACTATCTATTTCCTCTGGCGTTACTCCTAGAGCCTCAGTACTTGAAAAAATAGACATTGTATCTGGATCATCAAGACTTATATCAAATGGAGAAACACCTGTTATATCCTGTAACATTCTAATAGTTGTTGGGTCATCGTGACCTAAGATATCAAGTTTTAATAAATTATCGTGTATAGAATGAAAGTCAAAATGAGTTGTTAAAGTATCTGTTTTCATATCATTAGCTGGTTTTTGAATCGGTGTAAAGTCATATATTTCTAGATCATTTGGAACAACTATTTGACCACCAGGATGTTGTCCTGTTGTTCTCTTTACTCCTGTACAACCTTTAACTAATCTCTTTATTTCAGCATTTTTTTCAGTTAAGTTATTATCATTCAAATAACCCTTTACAAATCCAAAAGCTGTTCTTTCTGCTATAGAAGAAATTGTTCCTGCTCTATATACATAATCTTTTCCAAATAATGTTTCAGTATATTTGTGAGTAGTAGCCTGGTATTCACCAGAAAAGTTTAGATCAATATCAGGAACCTTATCTCCTTTAAAACCTAAGAAGACTTCAAAAGGAATATCAAAGCCATCTTTAATTAGTTCCTCTCCACATTTAGGGCACTCTTTGTCAGGAAGGTCAACTCCTACACCAACTGAGCCATCTTCAATAAATTCCGAGTGCTTACATTTTCCACAGCGATAATGTGGAGGCAAGGGATTAACTTCAGTAATGCCTGTCATAGTAGCAGCAAAAGAAGAACCAACAGAACCCCTTGAGCCTACTAAGTATCCATCGTCTAAAGATTTTTTTACTAACTTTTGTGAAGTTAGATATATCACTGCATAACCGTTACCAATAATAGAATTCAATTCCCTTTCCAAACGTTTCTCAACTAATTCTGGTAAGGGGTCACCATACATTGTTTTAGCTTTCTCAAAAGCCATAGCCCTTATTTCTTCATCAGCACCTTCAATTGTTGGTGTATAAAGGTCTTTGGGTATAATTTCTAATTCTTCACAACTTTGATTAATTTTTTGTGGGTTTTCAATTACAACTTCTTTAGCAATATCCTCTCCTAAATATTTAAATTCCTCTAACATTTCTTCTGTTGTTCGAAAATAAAGAGGTGCCTGATTTAAGTCATCAAAACCCTGTCCAGCCTGTAATATTTTTCTATATATACTATCATCCGGATCAAGAAAATGTACATCACCTGTAGCAATAACAGGTTTGTTAAATTTTTTCCCTAAATTATATATTTTTTTATTTATTTCCTGTAATTCTTCTACAGAAGCTACTTGATTATTTAATAAAAATTTGTTGTTTCCTAGTGGTTGAATTTCTAAAAAATCGTGAAATTTGGCTATATTTTTTATTTCATTATCGTCTTTATTTTCAATAATACCACGGTATAATTGGCCTGCCTCACAAGCTGAACCGATAATCAAATTATCCCTATAATTACTTAATTCACTTTTTAATATTCTCGGTTTTCTATAATAATGATTAATATGAGAATTAGAGACTAATTTATAAATAGCTTTTAAGCCCTCTTTATTTTTAGCTAAGATTATTAAATGCGAGGTCTGCAATTTCTTCCAATCTATTTTCTTTCTTAAATTATTTATATCTTTTAAGTTCATAATTTCCTGTTTATCTAATTCTAAAAAGATTTCTATTAATATATCGCCTGTTGCTTTTGCATCGTCTAAAGCTCTATGATGATTATCCAGATCTATATTTAAATGATCACATATTTTGTTTAATTTATGAGATTTTAATTGTGGATAAACAGCTCTGCTTAAATTTAATGTATCTAAAACAGAATATTTAATAGCCTCTTTACCTAATTTCTTTATAGCTGCTTTTAAAAAACCATAATCAAAAGAAGCATTATGTGCAACTAATATACTTTCATCTACAAAAGCAAGAAATTGATCTATAACATCATTTAACTCTGCTGCATCTTTAAGCATATCATTATTAATTCCAGTAATTTCTGTTATTTTTGGCGGTATAGGACTATCAATTTTAACAAAGGAAGTAAAGGTATCAATTACTGTGTTGTTTTTTATCTTAACTGCTCCAATCTCAATTATTTTATCTGACCCTGCATGGAAACCAGTAGTCTCAAGATCAAAAACAGTATAGGTGCCTTCAGCTATTGTACTATTTCCAGGCCTTTGAATAATTAATTCACCATCATCAACCATATATGCTTCTAGTCCATAAAGCACTTTAATGCCATGTTCTTTACCTGCCCAATATGCATCTGGATATGATTGAACAACTCCATGGTCTGTTATAGCAATTGCTGGATGTCCCCATTTTGCTGCACGAGCAACAACTTTTTTTACATCGACTACAGAGTCCATTGCACTCATTTGAGTGTGAAGATGTAATTCTACCCTTTTTTCTTCCGCATTATCAATTCTTTCAATAGATTGATTTTTGATATAATTCATAGCTTCAGCAATCATAACTAATTCTTTAGAATATTTATCATATTGCACATAACCACTTATTCGAACCCATTTACCTTTTTTTATTTTACAGTTTACATCTTTATCACGGCGGGGAAATATTTTAACAGTAATTGAATTACTATTGTCTGTTACATCAATTACATAAAAAGTATTACCTCTTCTTGTATTAATTTCCTGTACATCAAAAATTTCTGCTTCTATAATAATTTTATCAATTTCCGAATCAACCTCATTTAAATTATGTGTTGATCTAGCTTTTATTTTTTTGCCATAAATAATTTCTGTATCGCTATCTGTTTTTTTCTTCTTTTTATTTCTAATATTAGAAACAGTATTATTTCTTACTGTCTGGTACTTAGATATATGAGTATCTACAGGAATTTCTTCTAGAAAATTTCCATTCACGAATTTAATATTAATTTGCTCTGTAATTAATTTTTGAAAACATTTTTTTATAAAAGAACTTAGTTTATCTCCATTTAAATTTTTATAAGCTACATTACTTTCTAATTCAATCAAGAGCTCTTCATTATTTAATTTCAACCGAGCTCGTTCTAACCATCCATTTATATAAGGAAAAGCATCTTTAAGTTCATATATAAGTTGTGGCCAAACAAATTTTATTTCGTCTTCTATACTAAGTTTAGGTAATATGCTGATTTCATAATCAGCTAAATCTATTTTTAAAGAACTTATAATTTCTTCAAATTCTCCGTTATTAACTTGATCTTTAGCACTTATGATCTTACATAATTTATTTTCTTTATCAATAGATAAATATTTTATTAAATGGGAATAATTATCGTCTGGCTTTATTGTAAAAATCATCTAATATCCCCCTACTATACTATATTAGCTTCCTGTTTTTTTAAGATACATTTTTATTATATCCCAATACATTTTTCCACGATCAACAATTCCTTTAGCTAAGCCTCTTTTTTCTTCTTTCATAACATGAGTTAATTCTTCTAAGTCGACATACTTCAATCGTCCATGTTTTTTTACATATTTATTAATAGCTACTTCAACACCATAACCTGAATCCTTTAAATTATAAATATCACTTATTATGTCTTTTTTAACAGCCCTTTGACCCGAAAGATTAGGAGACACAAATTGAGCTAGATCAGTTATGCCTCTACCATCACTAAAAACTCCTAAGGTCATATCACATTCATTATTATATATCGGTTTTAATAAATTGTCTATATGCTTATCCTTTAATCCTATAAGGTCTCCATCAAGCATTAAAACAATATCAGATTCAATTTGATCAATACCAGATTGTAATGCAGCACCTTTTCCCTGGTTATAATCTAAACTAATAAGCCTAGCTCCAGAATTTTTAGCCTCACTAGCTGTATTATCTGAAGAACCATCATTTACTACTAAAACCTCATTTATCTTATCATGTGATCTTAAGACCTTAACAATATTGGCTATTGTATCTTCTTCATTGAAGGCAGGTATTAAGGCTGTTACTCTCATGCTTTCTGTCCTCCTATTTTATTTTATTGAGTATATCAAGCACCTCTTTTTTAACATTATCAAGTGATATCTCTAGGTCTTCTCCACTACGACGAATTCGAGCTTCAAGTAAACCATTTTTAAGTGAACGTTTACCAAGAGTAAGTCTTAAAGGAATACCAATTAAGTCTGCATCATTAAATTTAACTCCAGCTCTTTCTTTACGATCATCTAATAATACATCAATACCTTCTTCTTTTAATAATTTATAGATTTTACCAGCTTCATTATCAATTTCTTCACCTTTTCCAAGTTGTAAGATTATTACTTGATAAGGTGCAATAGCTTTAGGCCATATAATTCCATTCTCATCATGGTTTTGCTCAATAGCTGCAGCAACAAGTCTACTGACACCTATCCCATAACTACCCATTACTATATTTTGTTCTTTGCCATTATTATCCAAATAAGTAGCTCCTAAGCTTTCACTATACTTAGTTCCTAATTTAAAAATATGTCCTACTTCAATTCCAGATTTAATTTCTAATTTTCCATCACATTTAGGACAGATATCTCCTGCCTTAACTTTGCGCAAATCAAGGTATTCAATAACTTCAAAGTCTCTTTCAGGATTTACATTAATATAATGAAAATCTTTTTCATTAGCTCCTGCAACAGCATTACTAAGATTTTTAATTTTATTATCTGCAATTATTTTAATTCCATTCATACCAATGGGACCTATAAATCCAGCTACACTATTATATAATTCATCAAAGTTATCTTCTTCAACAGTTCTTATTTCTTCTGCTTCTAAGTAGTTAGATAACTTAATTTCATTTAACTCATCATCTCCACGCATTAAAACTAATATAGCTTCTCCATCTGCTATAAAAGCTAATGCTTTAATTGTTTTTTTAGCTGGTATATTAAGATAAGAAGAAATTTCTTGAATAGTTTTTTGATCAATAGTTTCAACTTTTTCAAGTTTTTTTGCTTCCTCAGATTTAATATCACTTATTTTTGCAGAATAAGCTCTTTCTACATTAGCAGCATAATCACATTTATCACAAAATGCTATTTCATCTTCTCCAACATCTGCTAGTACCATAAATTCATGAGAATCTTTACCACCCATAGCACCAGTATCAGCTTCTACAGCTCTAGCCGAAAGACCACAATTGGCAAATGCTTTATTATAAGCATCATACATAGCCTGATAACTCTCATCTAAACCTTCATAATCAACATCAAAGCTATATGCGTCTTTCATGATAAATTCTCGACCTCTCATTACACCAAATCTAGGCCTGATTTCATCTCTAACTTTTGTTTGAATTTGATACAGGTTTAAGGGAAGATCTTTGTAAGATCTTATTTCATTTCTCACTAAATCAGTAACAACTTCTTCATGGGTAGGACCTAAACAATAATCTCTTCCTTTTCTATCCTGAAATTTGATCATTAAAGGTCCAAATTGATTCCAACGTTCAGATTCTTTCCATAAATCAGAAGTATGGATAACTGGCATTAATAATTCCTGAGCTCCACTTTCATCCATAGCCTCTCTAACTATATTTTCTATCTTCTTTATTACACGATATCCTAATGGCAGATATGTATATACGCCAGCAGTAAGTGTTCTCATCATTCCTGCCCTTAACATCAGCTGATGACTAGGAACTTCTGCTTCTGCAGGTGTTTCTTTTAAAGTAGGTAAATATAAATTAGACATTTTCATTATAACCACTCCCTATTACTTTAAACTTAATACTTTAAAATATTTTAATAAAAATAAATACTTAACTCTATAATTTTTTAATTTCTTTTAATAATTCTTCTAATATATCTTTCTCAGGAACCTTCCTTAACATTTCACCCTTTTTAAAGATCAATGCCTCACCTTTGCCGCCAGCTATACCAATATCAGCTTCCCTTGCTTCCCCAGGGCCATTAACCGCACAACCCATTACTGCAACAGTAATATCCTTGTCCATTTTCCTTAATCTACCTTCAACGATATCAGCCAAATTTATCAAATCAATTTCTGTCCTTCCACAACTAGGGCATGATATAACTTCTGGACCACTCTTCCTGAGCCTTAAAGACTTAAGAATTTGCCAGGCAACTTTCACTTCATCTATAGGATTACCAGTTAGTGAAACTCTAAGTGTATCTCCAAGCCCTTGGCTAAGCAAGCTACCAATACCAACAGCTGACTTAATAGTACCTGTCCATAGAGTCCCAGCCTCAGTTATTCCAATATGAAAAGGGTAATCCACTTCCTTAGCTAATAATTGATAAGCTTTAATAGTCATCATAACATCTGTTGCTTTTAATGATACAATAATATCATAAAAATCGTTTTCTTCCAAGATTTTAATATGTTTTAGGGCGCTTTCAACCATAGCTTCTGCCGTTGGTTTTTTGTATTTTTTTAACAAATCTTTTTGGATAGAACCAGAGTTGACTCCAATTCTGATAGGTATTGATTTCTTTTGTGCTGCTAAAACAACCTCTTTTACCTTCTCATCATTTCCGATATTACCAGGATTCAATCGTAAACCATCCACATTTTGATCTATCGCTTCTAATGCCAATCTATAATCAAAATGAATATCAGCAATTATCGGAATACTAATTTCTTCTTTAATTTTTGACAAAACATTAGCAGCAGGCATATCAGGAACTGCAACTCTAATTATCTCACAGCCTGCTGCTTCTAATTCTTTAATTTGTTTTACTGTTCCCTGAACATCATTTGTCTTTGTATTAGTCATAGATTGAACTGAAACTGCTGAATTTCCACCAACCGCAACACTTCCATAGTATATTTCCCTTGTCTTTCTTCTCATTGTATAATTACACTCCTATTATTTAGAAAAAACGTTGAATATCTTTTATAATTACAAAAACCATAAAAGTAATTAGTATAAAAAATCCTACAATATGAACCATATTTTCTTTTTCTGGACTAACAGGTTTACCTCTTAATAGCTCTATAAATAGGAAAACCAATCTACCGCCATCAAGAGCTGGAAAAGGTAAAAGATTTAACAAACCTAAATTAATACTTAAAAATGCTGTTAAATTAAGCAAGCTAATTAATCCAATATCTGCAGCTTGACCGACTACACTCGCAATCATTACTGGACCACCTATATCAGCAGGCACTGTTCCTCTAATCATACCAATTATACCAATAATTAGACCAGAAATAAAATACCAAGTTTGTAAAAAAGCTAAACGTAAAGATCTAAAGAAACCAAGATTCTGTCGTACTAATTGCTGGCTAATACCTATTAAATAACTATCATCCATCTGATTATATATCGGTTCTACTTCAATTGTTCTAAGTTCATTATTTCTTTCAAATCTTATAGTAATTGTTTCTCCACTTAATTGCTCTTTAACAGCATTTACATCATGCCAGTCTTCTACTACATGACCATCCATTTCAATTATACGATCACCTGGTCTTAAACCAGCTTCAGCAGCAGGAGTTCCATAATGAACATCCCCGATTACATTTGTATGCATTCTTTCTACCGGCACACCATAAATTGTATATATAAGTAAAAATATAAAAATTGCTAAAACAAAATTCATTAAAGGTCCATTAAATATAACTGCAAATCTATGAAAGAGAGGTTTTTGATCAAAAGTTTGACCTTTTTCTCTTGCATCAATGTATATCTTTTTTTCTTCTTCACTCATACTTTCATCAGGAGGAGCCTCACCAGTCATTTTACAAAAACCACCTAAGGGAACAATTCTAATTGAATAAAGAGTATCTCCTCTTGTAAAACCAATAAGTTTAGGGCCAAAACCAAGTGCAAATTCTTCAACACGGATTCCAGCTAATTTTGCCGATATATAATGACCAAATTCATGTATAAAAACCAAAATACCTAAAACTACAATAAAAGCAATAATTGTTACCATTGCATAACCTCCTTAGCAATTCTTCTAGACCAATTATCAATACCATATATATCTTCAAGAGAAGCTTGTTTGATATTAGTATGTTTGTCCATGGTCTTCTCTATTATTTTAGGAATTTCTATAAAAGATATTAAGCCGTTCATAAATGCTGAAACAGCTTCTTCATTAGCTGCATTAAGAACAACAGGCATTGTGCCACCTGCCTTTCCTGCTTGATAAGCAAGCTTTAATGCAGGAAATTTATCTAAGTCAGCTCTTTCAAAACTTAATTTTCCCGTTTCAAAAAAATCTAATTCTTTAGCACAGGACTGTCGTCTTTCTGGAAAAGTAAGAGTATATTGAATTGGCATCCGCATATCAGCAACACCCATTTCAGCAATAATTGAATTATCTACTAATTCAACCATAGAATGGATTATACTTTCAGGATGTACTACCACTTTTATATTATCATATGGAAGATTAAATAAAAAATGAGCTTCAATAACTTCAAGCCCCTTATTCATCATTGTTGCTGAATCTATACTAATTTTTCCACCCATATCCCAATTAGGGTGATTTAATGCTTGCTTAACACTTACATCCTTCAACTCTTTATAAGAATAATCGCGAAAAGGACCACCAGAAGCCGTTAGAATAATATTTTTTACATCACTTTTATTATGTCCATTTAATATTTGAAAAATAGCATTATGTTCACTATCGATTGGTAAAATTTGATTGTTTGAATCACAAAGAAGCCTTTTTATAATCTCCCCACCTATAACCAAGCTTTCTTTATTTGCAAGGCCTATCTTTCTACCAGCTTTCAAAGCAGCAATAGTTGGTTTAAGTCCTGCCGCTCCCACGATTGAATTGATTACAATATCAGATTCTATCTCTGATGCTAGAAATTCAAGCCCTTTTTCAGCAGTTAATATTTCTATTTCAAAGTCTTCTAGTCTAAGCTTTAATTCATTTCTTAATTTATCATTTTTAATCACTAGATATTTCGGAAGATATTTCCTCGCTTGTTTTTCTAATAAATCTATATTAGAATTAGCACTCATTCCAATTACTTTCCAGTCATCAGAAAGATTATCTATAACATCTAAAGTTTGAGTTCCAATTGAGCCTGTAGAACCTAATAACACAAGTTGCTTCATAATTTACTTCACTCCTTAAAAATTAATATATCTGAAAATATATCGGTATTATGTATAGCTCTTAATAGAATTAAAACTGCAGGGCCAATTATAAATCCAGTAAAACCAATAATTCGGTAACCTAAATAAAAAGATATCATGATAGCAAGTGGATGAAAACCTAAATGATAAGCTATAATTTTGCTTTCAAAACCCTGACGAAAAGCTGCAGTAATTGTATAAATAATTAACAATTTTAAAGCTATGAAAAACTCTCCAATAAGAATATTAAATATTATCCACGGAAGAAAAATCAAACCTGGACCTAGAATAGGTATTAAATCAAGGACTGCAATAATAACAGCTATTAATAATGCATAATTATTTCCTATAATAAGCAAGCCTAAGAAAGAAATAATAGCAGTAATTAACATTAATATAAACTGTGCTCTTAAAAATGCAATTATAGAAATGCTAATTTCTTTTTCTAAGTTATATACTTTTTTTTGTATTTTAGATGGAAAAAAATTAATAATATGATAGTTAATAGTATCTATATCTCTTAATAAAAAATACGTTGCAATAAAACTCAGAAAAATCACAAGTAATATCATCGGTAAAAATGTAATAATATCTATAAAACATGAACTTAAAAAAGCAATATTTTCTTTCATTATATTATAAATCAATTGTAAATTTAAGCCTAAATTTTCCTTTAAAAAATTCATAATATTACTTTCAAATATTTCTTGTAAATTATTATTTTCATTAATTAAATTATTCAAATTCATAAGCAAGCTATCATAATCAGGAATATCATTCCATAAATAAATCAATTCATGATAACTTTGTAATATTATCCAGAAAACAATAAGTACAAACATGATTGCAAAACAAATAATAACAATAAGGACAGCATATTTTCTATTAATATTAAAATAATTTTCTACTCTATTTACAATGGGATTAATAATACTAGCAAAGATAATTGCCAATAGAAATGGAGTTAAATAAATAAGAGAAAATCTTAATAATAAAACTATTATAATTATCATTATAGTTAAATAAAGTAACTTTATTGGAAAACTTTTCATATATAATACCCCTTTTAACTAAGGTCACTTTAAATTATATTCGTCTTATAGAGATATTATAAGTTTTATGTTTCAAAATATTATATTATATGCTTAAAATTATTGATTAATCTTGTACACATTAGTATAAATATAGCTTTTAGTTAGGCCTAATCAAAATGGTCATACTAAAAGCTATATACTTTATTATAATTTAAAACTTAGGGAATCTATTTGATAATAAAATTAATAAAACAATGTGATTTAAAATAAGATAATAAATAAATAGGTAAAAGGAATAGAAAATAACAAACTATCAATTCTATCAAGTATACCACCGTGACCAGGAATAAGTTCACCTGAATCTTTTACATTTGCAAAGCGTTTAATACTTGATTCGAACAAATCCCCAATCATAGCAATAATTGCTATAAGAGGAGCATAAAATAACCAATAAATAGAGAAAGCCCCTATGATTGATGTATATATAAAAATAAGAATTGTAGAAAAAACAATACCACCTACAGCACCTTCAACGCTCTTATTTGGACTTTTAGGAGATAATCTAGTTTTTCCAAATTTGTTTCCAATAAAGTAAGCACCAGTATCGGCTGCCCAGGTTGCTATAAGCGCTAACCAAAGAGCTTTAGTATTATCAAAGGGTGCCACAGAAAACTCTCTTAATAAGATAAAAAAAGATAAGCCACCAGCAAGGTATACAATTCCAATCAAATTATATCCTAGTGTGTTTAAAAAATTTTCATTATCAATTTCTTTAATATGATATACAATCAATAATAAAAACATAATTAAAATAAAGTAAGACCAGGGTATATTTATTACACCTTTATTATTTATATATGTAAATATTATTATAACTAAGGACAATAAAGATAGAAAAAGCTGGTTCTTTTTACTTAATAAAACCAAAATAGTATTAAATTCCTTTACGGCTATAAGAGCTGTTACTAGAACTAAAGCTAAAAAAGGAATAGAACCCATAAAAATTATTAAAATCAATAGTAAAATACCTATAACAGCACTAGTAAATCTTTTTAATAACATTATTTTTCACCTTCTTCTTTCAAACCACCATATCTTCTTTCTCTAGCTTTAAATACTTGTATAGACTCTTCAAGATCTAAATCACTGAAATCAGGCCAATATTTATCAATAAAATATAATTCTGCATAAGCACTTTGCCACAACATAAAGTTGCTTAATCTCTTATCTCCACCTGTCCTAATCAATAATTCTACATCTGGAAATTCAGGATTATATAAATATTGATTTAAATCATCAATATTAATCTTATTTATATCAATATCATTTTCATTAGATAAAATTTTACTCAACATATCTATAATTTCTGATCTACCACCATAATTAAATGCTATATTTAAAACAAGACCCTGATTTTTTTGAGTATATATTTCTATGTCTTGAATGGCCTCTAAAAGTCCTTTTGATAGTCCATCTTTTCGACCTATAACCTTAACTTGTACATTTTTTTTACTTAGCTCTTCTTTTTGTTTTTTTAAGGTATTAGCAAATAAATGCATTAAAAAATCTACCTCAGCACTAGGCCTTTTCCAATTTTCTGTAGAAAAAGCATATACAGTCAAGCAAGCAACTCCTAATTCGCCAGCTTTTTTAATAACTGACTTTAAAGCTTTGACGCCTGCATGATGACCTTTGCTTCGAGGTAATCCTTTTTCTTCTGCCCAACGTCCATTACCATCCATGATTATTGCAATATGAGAAGGAATATCCATAACATCACCTTTATTTATCAAAATAGGCCCCCCAGAGAGGGGGGGATTTATACTTCCATAATCTCTTCTTCTTTTTCTTTGAGTATATTATCAATTTTTTTAATATAATTATCAGTCAGTTCTTGAACGTTTTCTAATCCTCTATGATAATTATCTTCAGAAATCTCAGCTTCACTTTCTAATAATTTCAACTCATCATTCGCTTCATGTCGAATACTTCTAATAGCGATTTTACCTTTTTCTGCTTTATCTCTAACTACTTTTGCTAATTCCTTCCTTCTCTCTTCGGTTAGTTGAGGTATATTGATACGAATTACACTACCATCATTATTAGGAGTTAAACCTAAGTTCTCTTTCAGTATGGCTCTTTCTAATTCAGCAATAACAGTCTTATCCCAAGGTTCTATAACAAGTAATCTTGGTTCTGGAGCAACTACTTTTGCCATTTGTTGTACAGGAGTTTGCGTTCCATAATAATCAACCATAATGTTCTCAACGAGAGATGGTCTCGCTCGACCAGTCCTAACAGTGTTAAAATCATCTTTAGTGGCCTTAATAGTTTTTTTCATTTTTTCCTCAGCCATATTTCTAACTTCGTTAATCAACTTTAATCCCCCCATATATTTTTTTTGCAGAAATGTTCTTCTAAACTATTTCTGCTTATTTCACACCTTAAAGTAAGATAGAAGATTTTATTATTAAAGCAAGATAAACATTTGATTATTTTACTAAAGTTCCAATATTTTCGCCCATAATAGCCTTTTTAATATTACCATTTTCTTTAACTGCAAAAACTAATAAAGGAATATTATTGTCCATGCATAAAGAAACAGCAGTAGAATCCATTACCTTTAAAGAGCGTTTTAAAACATCAATATATTCTAATTCTTTGTACATTATCGCATCAGGATTTGTTATTGGATCACTATCATAAACACCATCAACATTTTTTGCCATCAAAATAGCATCAGCTGATATTTCTGCAGCACGTAAAGCAGCTGTAGTATCTGTGGAAAAAAACGGATTCCCTGTACCAGCAGCAAAAATGACTACTCTGCCTTTTTCAAGATGTCTTATAGCACGCCTTCGAATATAAGGTTCTGCAATTTGTCTCATTTCAATTGCAGATTGGACGCGAGTTTCCAAACCTAATTTTTCAATAGAATCTTGTAATGCCATAGCATTAATTACAGTAGCTAGCATTCCCATATAATCTGCAGTACCTCTATCCATACCTTTAGCACTACCAGCTATACCTCGAAATATATTTCCGCCACCAACAACTATCGCCATTTCTACATTGGTTTTTTTAACTACATCGTAAATTTCATGAGCTATTTTTTTAATAACTATTGGATTAATCCCAAAACCATCGTCTCCAGATAGAGCTTCACCACTTATTTTTAATAAAACACGAGAATACACCGGTTTTTCACTCATTAAACTTTACCCTCCATATTAAGTATTCGCTATAAGCAAAATAATTCCTTCTTTTTAAAAAAGAGAACACTCTCAGGTGCTCCCTTTAGTAAAAAGATTACTTGTTTTTATTTACTTCTTTCATAACCTCATCAACAAAGTCTTCCTCTTTCTTTTCAATACCTTCACCAAGCTCAAAACGTTTAAACTGATTTATATCTATACCAGTTTCTTTAAGAACTTGTCCAACAGTTTTATCTGTATCTCTAACAAATTCTTGCTCAAGTAAACATATTTGACTAAAGAACTTATCTATTTTTCCATTTACAATATTATCAATTATATGTTCTGGCTTTCCTTCATTTAGCATTTGCTCTTTATAAATATCTTTTTCTTTATTTATTACATCCTCTGTAACTTCATCTCTTACTAAATATTCAGGATTGCTAGCAGCAATATGCATAGCTATATCTTTGGCTGTTTTTTCGTTTTCTTCATTAAAATCAGCATTAACATCAATTAAAACACCAATTTTTCCACCCATATGGATATATCCTTGCAGAAAACCATCAGTGCTAAATTTGTCAAAACGGCGAAGATTTAAGTTTTCTCCAATATTAGCGATAGCTTCTTTCATTATAGTATTTAAATCTTTTGATTCATCCAAGAACCATTTTTCTTCTAATAATGCTTCTATATCTGCAGCATCACTTTGTAATAAATGTTTTGAAATATCACTAACAAGATCTTGAAATTTCTCGTTTTTAGCAACAAAATCAGTTTCACTATTTACCTCAACAATTACACCATTTTTTTTCTCATCATCAATAAAGACATTAACTATACCTTCTGATGCTACCCTTCCAGCTTTTTTGGCTGCAGCTGCAATACCTTTTTCTCTCAAATATTCTACAGCAGCTTCAACATCACCACTATTTTCTTCTAAAGCCTTTTTACAATCTAAAACTCCAGCACCAGTTCTTTCTCTTAACTCTTTAATACTCTTCATACTGGCCATACTTACAACCTCCTTGTTTTCTCATATTAAAATAAAATCAAAATATACTTATGTAAAATATAGTTTAGTCCTAAAAAAAGCGTAGCAAGAAGTAAAACCTCTCACAACGCCTTTATAAGATATTATTTTACAGTTTCAACTTCTTCATTTGTTTGGGGTTCTTCTAATTTTTCGTCATTTAATTGTTCTCCTTGTTTCCCTGCTAAAACAGCTTCTGCAATTACACTAGTAATTAATTTTACCGCACGAATTGCATCATCATTACCAGGTATAACATAGTCAATCAAATCAGGATCACAATTTGTATCCACAATAGAAACTACAGGAATATTAAGCTTTTTTGCTTCTGCTATTGCTATAGCTTCTTTTCTAGGATCTGTAACATAAATTAGGTCAGGAATTCTTCTCATATCTCTAATTCCACCAAGAAAACGTTGTAATTTATCATGTTCTTTATTTAGTTGTATTACTTCTTTCTTAGGTAATACTTCAAACAAACCGTCTTCTTCCATTTTTTCTAATTCATTTAACCTAGAAACACGTTTCCTAATTGTATTAAAATTAGTTAACATGCCACCTAACCACCTTTGATTAACATAGGGCATGTCACAACGTTCAGCTTGAGTTTTAATTGTATCCTGTGCTTGCTTCTTTGTTCCTACGAACAAAATAGTTTTACCATTCGCAGCCATATCTCTAACAAAATCATAAGCGTCATTGATTAAATGTACAGTTTTTTGTAAATCTATTATATAAATACCATTTCTTTCAGTAAAAATATACTCAGACATTTTAGGGTTCCAACGTCTTGTTTGATGACCAAAATGAACACCGGATTCTAATAATTGTTTCATATTAACAACTGACATACCGTCCACCTCCTTTCCTGGTTATCCTCCGCTTATTTCAACCTTTATTACCACTGTTAGAAAACAGCACCAGCAATAAAGTCCATAAGCGTGTGTATTTTCTTATACCATTAGGTATTATACCACAATAAAAAATAAATATCAATTTATTTTTAAATATTTTTATTACCTTTTTTATAAGATTTAATTAATACCGTTCCATCTTCAGTATAGAATTCCATAGTTCTTCCGTAATTTTCACCTAAATCTTTTCCCAAAATCCTTATTTCTAAGTCATTAAGAATTTTAATTACAGCCTCTATATTTCTTTTTCCAATTTGTATATTCATATCGCCAGCACTGGAAAACATATGAGCTCCCCCGGCAATTTTCGCTACTATATTAGATCTTTCAGCACCTAATTCAAGCATTTTATCAATTAAAAAAGGGATCCCTGAATCTGCATACTTTGCAGGCTTAAGTCCTTTTTTATTTTCCGGCAACATTATATGTACAAGTCCACCAACTTTGTTGATTTTATCATATAAGGCTATACCAATACACGATCCCAGGCCAATGGTTACAATTATATCAGGTGATTTTCCAACATAATAATCAGCCATTTTCACTCTATAAGATTTACTCATTTAAGTTCTAATCCTAATGCTAAAATTATTTTTTCTAATGACCCAGGATTTGGTATTAGAAAAAAATAACCCTCTATTTCATTGTCACCATTCATAAATTTTGTTTCAATCAATAGTGCATAATCACTTTCATCATTAAGAGTTATCATAGAGGAACTTAGAATGGCTCCAGCCATGTCATGAGAAAAAGCAGGTATAGATTGAAACAAATTTAAACCAGTTATTTGGTTAATTGCATTTAAGTAAGAACCAGATAATATATTTCCAATTTCTTTTATCGCAGAAACCTGCACTTCATTTGTATCATCAAGATCTTGCTTAGAAAACAAAACCATTTCCAGTAGATTTTCTGTGCTAGCTTCTGATAAGACTAACAATATACTGCCTGGGGCTTCCCCCATTACTTTCAACAAAACACTTATAACACTTTTTTCAATTCCACCTGTTACTTCCGGTACTTCAGACATAGGAACTATTGCTACAGAAGGTACAGTCATATCAATTTTAGTATCTAAAAACTGAGCAAAAGCAGTTGCAGCATTTCCGGCACCTATATTTCCTATCTCTTTTAAAGCATCTTTATGAACACTGCTTAAATTTGTTAGTAGATCAGACATTTTTTCACCTCATCTAAATATCTATATTGTCAAGAATACTTACTTCTTCATCTGATAATATTCGACCCAAATCAAGTAATATTAGTAAGCTATTCTTAAATTTACCTAAACCCATTAAGTAATCTTTATTTATTCCTTTAACAATATTAGGAGCTTCAGATATCTCATCAGTATATAACCTTGTCATTTCACTAACAGAATCCACTCGCATACCTACATTATTTTTATCTAGCTCTACAATAATTATTTTTTCATCATTTTTTTCATTATTACTTATATCAAATTTTAGTTTTCTCTTCATATCAACAATAGGAATGATTTCTCCTCTTAAATTAATAACTCCTTCTATAAATTCTGGAGAATTAGGAATAGGAATTGACTCTTCACTAGGAATAATTTGTTTGATTTGTTTTACATCAACACCAAAGCTCTTATCATTAATATTAAATACAATGAATTGCTTCTCTTCTCGCTGGGGTTCCTTGTTTTTTTTATTTTTAAAATTAGATAACATATTCTTACCTCCCTGGCCAATTATTTATCCGATAGCTAACTGCCATTAAATCTCCCATATCTTTATGTAGGAGATCACTGCGATAACTAATAACTCACTTTATTCCTCAATTTTATTTATCTTTTCAAATAACATTTTATCTAAATCAATTAAAACCAATATTCTGTTCCCTCTTTTTATTAAACCTTTTAAAAATTCTTGATTAATTTCACCTTCAATATTTGGAGCAGGTTCAATTTCATTTTCCTCATACCAAATTACCTCATTAATATTATCAACAACTAAACCAATTAGAGTGTCCCTGACTTCTACTGTAATAATTCGCTCCTTTTCATTACTACCTGTAATATTAAACCTTTTTCTAAGATCAACTACGGGTACTATTTGACCACGCAAATTGATAACCCCTCTAACAAACTGGGGAGTATTTGGAACAGGTGTAACTTTACTTAACTTTATGATTTGTTTTGATGTAGAAATATCCACAGCATACTCTTCATCAGCAAGTTGAAAAATAACAATTTGACTTTTACTATTAACTACATTATTATCATTAACTGTATTATCCATTTCCTCAACTCCTTTATGCTATATTTCGAACATCAAGAATAAGCGCCACTTCACCATCACCAACAATTGTAGCACCACTTATATTTTTGATGTTAAGTAAATAATTTCCAAGAGATTTTATAACAATTTCTTGTTGGTTTAATAATTCATCCACAATTAAACCAATTTGTTTCTCTCCAGAATTAATAATAACAACGGGGACTTCTTCTTTTTCTTTATAAGTTCCGTATTCTATATCAAGATTTAATTTCCGTGCACATTCAACTAAAGGTATTGTACTATCTCTCAGTACCATAACATCTTGACCTCTAACTTGTAAAATTTCTTTAGGCGAAATTAAATGAGATTCACTAATAGTATTTAAAGGAATTGCATATACTTCATTATTAATCTTAACCATTAAAGCTTGTGTAATTGCTAAAGTAAGAGGTAGAGATATGATAAATCTTGTCCCTATGCCTTTTTCAGATTCTATAAAGATTTGCCCATCAAGAGATTCTACAACACGTTTTACAACATCCATCCCTACACCACGCCCAGAAATATCTGTCACTTTTTCGGAAGTGCTAAACCCAGGGTGGAATACCAAGTTATATATGTCTTTTTCATCCATTTCATTAGCATCATCATAAGAAATAATACCTCTACTAATGGCTTTTTCAATTATTTTCTCTTTATCCAACCCAGCACCATCATCTTCCACTTCAATAACTATTTCACTACCCTTTTGATAAGCATTTAAAAGTATATTACCTTTTTTGGCTTTACCATTCTTTTCTCTTAATTCAGGGATTTCAATTCCGTGATCAATTGCATTACGAATAATATGCATTAAAGGATCTGCTAATTCGTCAATGATAGAACGATCTAATTCTGTATCTGCACCTTCAATGAGTAAATCAATATCTTTATTAAGTTCTTTAGAAAGGTCTCTCACCATACGTGGAAATCTATTAAAAATACCACCAATAGGAACCATTCTTATTTGCATTACAATATGATGTAAATCGGTAGTGACCCTGTCTAACTGTAGAATTATATCCTGGTAGACATCATTATCCACATTAAGACCAGCTAAACGTGTTTTATTAATTAATAATTCTCCTACCATATTCATTAAATTATCTAATTTTTTAATATCAACTCTTACCGTTGGAGAAACTTGAACATTAGATAATTTTTTTGCCTTTTTCTTTTCTGTCTTTTTATTAATATCACTTTCGATAATTTGTTCTTTATCAGTTTTAGCACTTTCTTTTATCTCGGAATTAACTTTACTAATGTTTTCTTCAAAATTATCATCATCAGATCTAAGATCATTATTATTAGATATATCATTAGTAGGTGTAACATGATCATTATTAGATATATCATCACTAGATGTAAAATCATTAGCTTTATTAACACTTTCAGTAGCTATATCAACTTTATTTTTAACATCTCTAGTATGTATTTTAACTTCTTTAACATCTATAATATCTTGAAACTCACTAATGATTGTTTCTTTATCAAGTGTTGATACAATTATAATATATATTGACAAATCAAAGTCTTCATCTTCTATTTCACTTTGGGATGGGGAGGATTTTACTAAAAACCCAAGTTCTTGTGCTTTTTTCAAAACCATATATCCACGTACATTTTTTAATAGACAATTATCATCTAATACGACTTTTATATTGTATAATAAATCTTCAACATTCATACTATCTAAAAGATCACTTTCCTCTTCTTTAGATAGCCCTAATATTTTTTCAAAATCTTCAATTATTTCCTCTTCATCAGATACATCAGCAAACTTATCTTTACTATTTGTATTTTCTTGTATATCATCATCATTATCTTTGTTCAATAAAACATTTTCTAGCCGTATTAAATAATTGTTAATATCAGTTAGCTCTTCACCATTATTTTTAATATCATCAACTAAGTCCTTTATATAATCTAGCCCTGCAAATAATACATCAATTAATTTTTCATTTATTTGCATCTCTTTGTTTCTAACTTTTGACAGTATGTTTTCCATTTTATGAGTTAAATCTGTCAGTCGAGTAAAACCCATAGTTGCAGACATACCTTTAACTGAATGAGCTGCACGAAAAACTGAATTTATAATTTCTTCATCTTGCGGATTCTCTTCTAAAAGTAATACATTTTCATTTAATTGTTGCAAATATTCAGCAGATTCATCAAAAAACATTTGTAAATACTGAGAATTATTGTCCATATTACTAACCCCCTTATTAGTAAATATTCAATTATATTTTATTCATCAAAAAGCTTATTAATAGAAGCTAAAACCCTATCGGGTTTAAATGGTTTTACTACAAAATCTTTAGCTCCAGCTTGAATAGCATCTATCACCATTGCTTGTTGCCCCATAGCACTACACATTATAATATTAGCATTAGCATCAAGATCTAATATAGCTTTAACTGCCTCAATTCCATCCATTTCAGGCATAGTAATATCCATAGTTACTAGGTCAGGTTGTAAGTCTTTATAGGCTTCTATGGCATCTCTCCCATTTTCCTCCTCCCCAACAATCTCAAATCCTCCATCTATTAAAATATTTTTTATCATCATTCTCATAAACGCAGCATCATCTACAACTAAAACTCTTTTGTTCATCTAAATTTTCCTCCTCATTATTATATATATTAATTTATTATCTTTAAATTAATTTTATTAGTCTATTAATTATATTAGAATTTAAAAGTATATTACATAATTTAAACTTATATTCTAATTAACAATTAATAAGAATCTAAATATAAAGTCTTAAAATATGAATCTATTTATTTTATATATTCGACAATAATTTTATAGTTCCTGCAAATAATAAAAAAAAAGCCCTGATTATAAATATCAAGGGCTTAATTATATAAAAATATTATAAAATTATCATATTTCTTCACTTATAATTCTAATACTAATTATAATTATAACTTTAATTTTTCTAATTCATCTAATAAATAATCATTTAAAACCTTAATGAAAGTTCCTTTCATTCCAAGAGATCTAGATTCAATTACACCAGCACTTTCAAATTTACGAAGAGCATTTACGATTACTGAACGTGTTATACCTACTCTATCAGCTACCTTACTAGCAACTAAGAGACCTTCACTACCATCCAATTCATCAAAAATATGTTCAATTGCTTCTAATTCTGAATAAGAAAGTGTATCAATAGCTATTTGTACTGCAGCTTTTTTTCGTGCTTCTTTTTCTATTTTTTCGCTTTTACTTCTCAAAATTTCCATACCTACAACAGAAGATCCATACTCACCAAGAATAAGATCATGGGCAGAAAATTCTTCACCATATCTAGCTAACACTAATGTACCTAACCTATCTCCACCACCTATTATTGGTATAATAGTTGTTAATTTGTTTTTAAATAGACAACCTTCTTCATCTGCAAAAACACAATTACCATCTTTTTGTTCAATATTAGCCTTTGTTTCCCTTACTTTTAATAAGCCTTTATTATAATCTTCAGGAAAATCAGACCTCTCGATTACTTTTTCTTCCATTATATCGCACTCGAAATCATCCAATAAATTATACCCATAAATTTTACCTTTTTTACTAGCTATATAAACATTACAATTAATTGCTTCACTTAATACTTCAGCCATTTCGGAAAAATCTACTGGTTTACCACCGGTTCTTTGTAATAGTCGATTAATCATTCGACTTTTTTCTAATAATTCTTCCATTATAAAACCTCCAATTTATAAAATTTATTTATAATATATATTTGCTTAAATCTTTATCCTGCACAACATCAGCGAGTTGATTTCTAACATAATCATAGTCTATCACAAAATTTTGACTTTCTAAATCGGCAGCATCAAAAGATAATTTTTCTAAGAGGCGTTCCATTATAGTATGAAGTCTTCTCGCTCCTATATTTTCTGTCTGTTCGTTTACCTTGAAAGCAAATTCTGCAATCTCATCTATCGCTTCATCTGTAAATTCAATATCAATATCTTCGGTTTTTAATAAAGCAATATATTGTTTAGTAAGTGCATTTTGAGGTTGTAACAATATTTCCTTAAAATTATCTTTAGATAAACTTTTCAATTCTACCCTTATTGGAAAACGACCTTGTAATTCTGGTATTAAATCAGACGGTTTTGATACATGAAAAGCACCAGCAGCAATAAAAAGAATATGATCTGTTTTAACAGCTCCATATTTAGTCATTATAGTAGAGCCTTCTACAATAGGCAATATGTCTCTTTGTACACCTTCTCGAGAAACTTCTGGACCATTACCAGATTCTCGTCCAGCAATTTTATCTATTTCATCTAGAAATACTATACCATCATTTTCAACCATTTCAATAGCTTCTCTACTGAGCTCATCTGTATCTATCAATTTATGAGCTTCTTCATTTTTTAGAATTTCTTTTGCTTCTTTAATTAAAAGCTTTCTCTTTTTACTTTTTGCAGGAAACATATTTCCAAACATATCTTGAAAATTAATTCCAATCTCTTCAACACCAGTTCCAGAAAACATCTCAAACATATGTTGACTTTGTTCTTTAACTTCAATTTCAATTACTTGTTCATCCAATTCTCCATTACGTAATCGTTTTTTTATTCTTTCTCTTCTTTCTTTAATACGCATATATGTTTCATCATTATCTAAATCATAATCGTCATTTTGATTTTCATTTTCATTTTCATTCATTAAAAATCCAAAAGGGTTTCTTTTCTTCTTACCAGGCATTGGCATCAAGATATTCAAAATTCTATTTTCTGCTAACTCTTCTGCTTTGGGTTTTACTTCTTTTATTTTCTTATTTTTAAGTATTCTCACAGCAGTTTCTAATAAATCCCTAACAATCGACTCAACATCACGGCCTACATAACCAACTTCTGTAAACTTAGTTACTTCAATTTTTACAAATGGCGAATTTGAAATTTTAGCTAATCTTCTGGCAATTTCTGTTTTACCTACACCAGTAGGTCCAATCATAAGTATGTTTTTGGGGATAATTTCTTCTTGAAGATCTTCTGAAATTTTCTTACGACGATATCTATTTCTAAGAGCAATAGCAACAGCTCTTTTAGCATCATTTTGACCAATAATATATTTATCAAGCTTATTTACGATTTCTTTTGGCGTTAACTCTTCTATCATTTTTCACCCCCTGAAATACCCTCTACCGTTATGTTGTCATTTGTGTAAATACATATATTCGAAGCAATTCTTAATGATTCTAACGCTATTTTTTTCGCATCAATATCTTTTGAAAATCTTAGCATTGCCAATGCAGCAGCCTGTGCAAAAGAACCTCCTGAACCAATGGCAATAACATCATTATCAGGTTCTATAACATCGCCATTGCCTGATATGAGTAAAATCTTCTCAATATTAGCAACAATTAATAAGGCTTCTAATTTTCTTAAAACTTTATCAGTTCTCCACTCTTTCGCTAGTTCAACTGCAGCCCTTTCTAGGTTACCATGATATTCTTCTAGCTTTATTTCGAATTTTTCAAAAAGTGTGAAAGCATCTGCTGATGTTCCAGCAAATCCTGCTAAAACATCACCATGATATAGATATCTTACTTTTTTTGCACCAGATTTCATTACAGTATTACCAAAGGTAACCTGACCATCACCAGCCATAGCTACATCATTTTTATGTTTAACCGCGATTACTGTTGTCGCCTTAATATTAAATCCCACAAATTAACCTCCCCTACACAATTGTCAAATGATTCTAAATTGTATATACTATTGTCTGTTTAATACTACCATAAATTATTCTCAATTGTCAAGATGATAATTGAGAATAATTCCGAATAAATATTAACTTAATCTAATTTTAATTTAATTTTAATTCACCTTTAATTAAATTATATTTCACTTCTAATTTTTTATAACTATTTATGTCTCGTCAACTTCTTTTTCAAAACCACATTCTTTATTAATACATTTATGACTTAAACCCTTTTTCTTAGACCTTTTTTCTACCATTAAACCACTACATTCTGGACATTTCTTTTTAATTGGTTTATTCCAGGAAACAAAATCGCAATCAGGATAACTGGTACAGCCAAAGAAAACCCTACCTTTACGACTTTTTCTTTGAATGAGTTCTCCTTCTTCACAATTAGGACAGGAAACACCAGTTTTTATTAGATAAGGCTTTGTATTTTTACATTCAGGGTATGCTGAACAAGCTAAAAATTTACCATATCGTCCGTATTTAACAAGCATAGGTTCACCACATTTATCGCAGACTTCATCTGTTACTTCACTTTGCAACTCAACTTCTTCCATTTCTTCTTGTGCTTCATCTAGACGCTCTGAAAACGGAAAATAAAAATCTGCTAGTACCTTCTTCCAATCACCATTACCTTCTTCAATATTATCTAGTCTATTTTCCATCTGTGCTGTAAATTCTACATCAGTAACATCAGGAAAATGTTCACTTAAAAGATCAACAACAATAAAGCCAAGTTTTGTTGGTTTTAATTGTTTAGCATTTCTTTCAACATAACCACGAGATATAACTGTCGATATTGTCGGTGCATAGGTACTTGGTCGACCAATACCCTCTTCTTCTAAGGTTTTTACAAGACTAGCCTCTGTGTATCTAGGTGGTGGCTGTGTAAAATGTTGTTGTGGATCATATTTCTCTACAGATAATTTTTCACCTTCAGATATATCTGGTAAAATAACATCTTCTTTCTTACTCCAATTTATTACTTTCAAAAAACCTGGAAAAACAACTTGTGATCCTGATGTCCTAAACATATAGCGACTTCCTGCCATAATATTTATAGTTAAGACATTATAAATTGCAGGACTCATTAAACTGGCAGTAAAACGACGCCAAATTAGATTATATAGCTTGTATTGATCAGGACTAAGATATTCTTTAATTTGATCAGGATGCCTATCAATAGATGTAGGTCTAATAGCCTCATGAGCATCCTGTGCTCCTTCAGTAGCAGCAAATTTTCGACTATTTTTTGGTAAATATTTTTCTCCAAAGTTTTCAAGAATATATTTTTGGGCATTTTCAGTAGCCTCTTTAGAAATACGAGTACTATCTGTTCTAATATAACTAATTAAACCTATTGTTCCTTCTTTTCCAAGATCAATACCTTCGTATAATTGCTGAGCTACATACATAGTTTTATTTGCAGAATAACCTAAAAGATATGAAGCTCTTTGTTGTAAAGTACTAGTTGTAAAAGGAGCCTTCGGATTTCTTTTTCTTTTTCTTTCCTTAACTTTCTTAACAATAAAGTCCTCTTGCTTAATTTCATCAAGAATTTGATTTGCTTGTTCTCCATTTTCTATTTTGAATTTTTTACCATCAATTCTATGCAAATCACTTGTAATAAGACTATTATCTTTATTTAATTCTACTGTAATTGTCCAATATTCTTCTGGTTCAAATGCTTCTATTTCTCTTTCTCTAGCACAGATTATCTTTACAGCTACAGTCTGTACTCTACCAGCGCTTAAACCTTTACGAACTTTTTTCCATAGCAAGGGACTTAATTTATAACCTACTAAACGATCAAGCAATCTTCTTGCTTGTTGTGCATCAACAAGATCTTGATCAATAGGACGAGGTTTTTTTAATGCATTTTGAATTGCATCTTTTGTAATCTCATTAAACTCAATCCTGCTTTTTTCTTTATCTAATTTTAATGCATGATAAAGATGCCAAGAAATTGCTTCACCTTCTCTATCAGGGTCAGTTGCAAGCAATACATCTTTACTTTTCTTAACTTCTTTTTTTAATTTACTTAAAATCTTACCTTTACCTCTAATAGTAATATATTTTGGTTCAAAATCATTACTTACGTCAATTCCTATTTTACTTTTAGGTAGGTCAATAACATGACCCATTGAGGCCTCCACTTTATATCCTTTACCAAGAAATTTAGAAATAGTTTTAGCTTTAGCTGGCGACTCAACAATTACCAGAGTATTTGTAGTTTTCTTTTTTGGCATATTAACACCTCCAACAAGTGCTTAATTTACATATTGATTTTCATATGAGATAATTTCATTAAACTCGGGAATCTCATGTGTAATTAAGTTTAACTTATCCTGGTCGCGAACAACATCTTCTATTATAGACCAAAGTTTTGTCTTTGAAAAGTAACCTATATAACTATTTTGTATAGCCTTTATAATAATTTCTTCATTTTCTCTATTATTTAATATATTAGAAAATATAATTTTTAAAATAAGGCCTTGTATATCTATTGGTAGATATAATCTTTCTGCCTTACTAAGAACTCTATTATAAGGCATCTTTTCTAATTTATTAAAGTTTATATTTTCTGCCTCTATTATTTCCGTACCATTATAGATTAATTCAAATGCCTGATCTATATCTTGGATATTATAACCAAGCTCTATAAGTTCCTGAATTATTTTTTCTTCTTCTAACAATATATACTCATCATTCAACATTTTTTGTATTAAAAAACTAACTATTTCAATTATATTATCACTCATTTTATCCCCCCCACGTCAGAGTTCTTTTAACTAATATATTATTATATTGGTTTTAACAGACTTTGTAAACCCATAAACACATATTTTTTTCCAGCTTCTCTTTTTAAAACACCTTTTAATTCTAATTTTAGTAATAAAGCATTAACTTCTGATGCTCTTTTTCCTGATTTAGAGATAATTTTATCTATTTTCATTTCTCTCTCATTTTCAAAAATTTTAATAAGATTTTTTTCTTTTTCACTAAGCTCTGGATAGTTAGCTTTATAGCTCTCTTTATTATCTTTATTTAATCTATAATTATTATTAGTTTCCTTATACAAGTATAGTTCTTCAAGAATATCATCAACATTTGTAACCATTTTGGCACCATTTTGTATTAATCGATTACAACCTCTACTTTGGGGGCGATCTATATTTCCTGGTATAGCAAACAATTCTCTTCCTTGTTCCAAAGCTAAATTAGCAGTAATCAAAGAACCGCTTCTATCCGCTGCTTCAATTACTAAAATACCTCTACTTAATCCACTAATTATTCTATTCCGTTGAGGGAAATTAGCCGATAAAGGTTTCACTCCAGGAGGATATTCGCTAATTATTGCACCCTCATTTTGTATTTCTTTTGCAAGGTCTCTATTTTCAGAAGGGTAAATTATATCAAGTCCAGATCCTAATACTGCTATAGTTCTTCCTTTGGCTTTCAATGTGCCCACATGGGCACAGGTATCAATACCTCTAGCCATACCACTTATAACTGTAACACCTCTTTGTGCAAGTTCATAAGCCAGTTTTTCTGCATACTTCCTTCCATAAGTTGTTGATCGTCTTGAACCTATGATACTTATGGCAGGATATTCAAAATTTAATTTCCCTTTATAAAATAATACAGGTGGAGGGTCATAAATATTCTTCAAAATTTTAGGATATTTATCATCAACTAAAGTTGTATAGTTAATTTTCTTCCTATTTATTTCTTCTAGGAGTTTATTTATATTTATACTTTCTTTTTGTTTAATTATTTTTTCAGCCAGCTTACCTATCCCATTAACTGCTTTTAGCTGCCTTTCATTGGCTTGCCAAATAGAATAAGCATCTCCAAAATGTTTTAATAAATTACTAATTCTAGTAGATCCCAACCCCTTTATCATTGTAAGTGCTAGGAAATATTTTTTTTCGGACATTATATCACCTCATTTGTTCTCTCTTGTAATTTTCTGCATTTATTGTAAAAATCCTTTAAAAAGTTAGATTTTTTTCATAAAGAAAAATCCAAAGATGGTTTTCTTTGGATTAAAATATCTCTAGATATACATTATTAACTTGCGCTTATATATAAAAATTAAAAAAATGTGGCAGCGTATCAAAGCTAATTAGTTTTTTGTTAATGGCTAAGAAATTATCTGCCTTAATAGATTGCTAATAATTTCTGGCATCAAGAAAATTTACATTTAAAAATATGATGGCAAAGATAATTTGTTATTATAGCCTGGAAGAGGAGTTGGAGGTAGCTTCGGTGAATGAAGTTATGGCTAACCAGGCTTTATGCTATAAATTCATCTGCGAAGTTTAAGTAATATATTCAAAAGCCCCTCCTGCAAGAAACTAAAACATATTTTTTTCACAAGGAATATAATTCTGGTATTAATAATATTATTCTGATATTCGTTTTATTATTCACCTCTTCGATTTCATTTTAATTCTATTCTTTTTGGTTTATTTCCTCACTCTATTCCCATCTCCAGAATTTGACTGTTAGCAATGAGGTAGTTGCTAAAAACAGCAATAATAACATTATATTTGCCTGAAGAGTACGTACTCCTGTAAATCCCAACATTACCTGTCTTAAGGCATCCCCTAAATAAGTCAACGGTAAAACCCTAATTACTGGTTGTAAAAAATCAGGCATAAATTCATATGGAAAGAAAACACCTGATAAAAACATCATAGGAAATTGAACAGCTTCTACTAAATTTGTACCTGCATCAACAGTTTTAACAAAAGAAGTTAATAAATATCCCAAACTAATAAATGTCAAGCACCCTAAAAAGACTACAGATAGTACCAGAACTATATTGCTTTCTATTGTAATATCAAATACTAAAACACCAATTCCAATTATAATTATAGTTTGAATTACTGATAATATTAATCTTAATATTATTTCGCTTCCTAAGAGTGCTCTTTTAGACAAAGGGGTGGCCCCTAATCCTCTAATGATTTTCTTCTCCCGCAAGGATATAAATTGAATTGAACCAAATAAACCCAATTGCATCAAAGCCATTGCTAGAATTCCTGGTATTATATAATCAAAATTAGATAGATCTTCTCCCTGAACAGCTCTTTTATCCAATTCAAAGATGCGAGGAGTAGCTTTTATATATCTCTCTGCCTCAGTAAATATTTCATCTGCTATCGAGAGAGCAATCTGACTCATTTGCTGATTGCTGCTATCATAGTAAACAGGGATTTCTTGAGCTTCTCCATACATAAGCCCCTCTGATATCATTGATGGAATTTCAAATAATAAATGTCTATTACCTCTTTTCAATTCCTCAAACTCTTTTTCTTTATCTTCTACAATAAAAACATTTAAGGCATCAATTTTTTCTACTTCACCTATTAATCTATTAGTAAATTCATTTTCCTCATGCACTAGGAAAGAAATATTAAAAATGAGATCACCACTTCCAGAATACATCCATCCAAATATAAAAATAAGAATTAAAGGAAATACTAACATCCAGAACATACTTGCCTTATCTCTAATATATTCTTTAACATTAGCAATAAAAATTGCTTTAAACATTTTCATTCTCTTATGCCCCTTCCTGTAAGTTTTAGAAATACATCTTCTAAACTGGCCTGTCTGAGTACAATATCCTCAATTTCTTTTCCCTTTTTATTAGCAAAATCCAAAAGATCTTTAATTGCCTCTGAAACTCTACTACTATATAAAATCACTTGCTTTTCATCACAATCAATAGTGATCCTTTCTACAGAAGCAATAGTTGTAATTTCTTCTATTTCAGTATTTGAAAAGCCTGGATCAGAAAATTCAATGGCTTTCTCTTTGAAATTTTCATTAATTAAATCTTTTGGAGTACCACTTGCAATAAGCTTACACTGATCAATTATAAGTAAGTCATCACAAAGTTTTTCTGCTTCATCCATATAATGAGTTGTAAGGAACACTGTTTTACCTTTTTCTTTCAATTTCAAAATAACTTCCCATAGTGATCTTCTAGCTTGGGGATCAAGACCAGTTGTAGGTTCATCAAGAAATATAATTTTACCATTGCTAACAATTGCCAGACCAACAGCCAATCTATGTTTTTGCCCTCCAGATAAATTATCAACCATTGTCTTTCTTTTTTCTTCCAAACCTATCATACTTATAACTTCCTCAACTTTCATAGGCTCTGGATAGAAGTCTGCAAATAATTCTATTATTTCAGAAACTGTCAAGCGAGGAAAAAGAGCTGGCGATTGTAATTGCACACCTATTATTTTCTTTATTTCTCCAATATCTTTATCTGGATCAAGCCCAAATATCTCCAAATTACCGTCATCAATTTTATTTAAACCTATAATTGTTTCAATAGTTGTAGTTTTTCCAGCTCCATTTGGGCCTAACATGCCAAAAATAATACCTTCTTTTACTTGAAAACTAATTCCTCTTAACGCCTTTACTTCACCATATGATTTTTTTAAACATTCAGCCTTAATAGCTAAAACATTCATTTTCAAACACCCCCATAATTATTTTACTTCAGCTTTTCTTAATAAGATATATTCGCCAATAAAAAGCGGAATTGAAATTAATAAATAATATAAGCTTAAAGAGATTGGATAAGTTATAGAAACTGAAGTATCTGTATTTGTAATTGGAATAACTACTCGAATCACTGTTTCAATTACCTTAGCCAATGACTCTTCAATTGTCATTATCTCTGCAGCAAAATAAGGTAAAATTATAACCATTAAAGCAGCTATTACTCCTAAAATAATATAAAAAACTTTTCCCATCCTGTAAGCAATAGTAAAAAACAAACTAAAAATTGCTGTAGTCATAAAAAACGAAGTGAAATTATAGAAAACAAAGCGAAAAATGATGATTAAAAAATTGGCTTCTTCAAATAAAAAATGTTGCCCTTCTGATACTAGATTAAAACTAACTATTAAATATTCCAGGATAAGTATCAATCCCTGTGTAGCTGCCAAAACAAAAGCTAAAATAAAAAAGAAAGAAGTCTTTCCAAGCCAGTAGTCTTTGCGAGTAGAACTAATACCAATTAAATGAGGAAATGAGTAATTCATAACTTCATAAGAAGAAATAATTAAAATAACAATTATCGCAGAAAAAATATTTATAGCGAATGTATCTCTACTTACTCCTAAAGAAATATCGTATATTCTAGCTCCCAGAGTAAAAATCAAAAATAAACCCAGGATAATCCCCCAAAAAATTAATATTCCTTTTTTAAAATCTCTATAATGAAAGTTTATATGTTTTATAATTCTATTCATTATTACCACTCCTCTCTCCAATTGTCAGATAAGTAAACAACTCTGATAAAGATAATCTATTTATTTCTAATCCCTGCTTACTTATTTCTCTTTTTTTGTCTGCACTTAATTCTCCTGAAAGAAAAATTTCAGCATAAGAGGCAAACTCTCTAATAAAAAGAATATCCTGATCGTTAAAAATCCTCTCTATTGCATCTTTTTTACCAACAATTTTTTTACTATTCTCTCTTAAAATCTCTACTTCTTCTTTTAAAATTATTTCTCCACCATCAATGATTATTACTTCTTCAAATAATTTACTAACTTCATCAATCAAATGTGTAGCAAATATAATGGTTCTGGGATTTTCAGAAAAATCCTTCAGGAGACAGTCATAAAATAATTGTCTTGATGGGGTATCCAGTCCCATTGAAGATTCATCAAATATAGTTATAGGAGCACGACTCGCTAAACCGATAATTATATTAACTATTGACTTCATACCTTTGGATAAATCCTTATACTTTTTATTAAGATTTATGGGAAATAAATTTAACAATTCTTTAAAATATTTTTGATCCCAATTTATATAAAAGAGAGAAGCAGTAGCAAATAAATCTTTTACTTTTAAGGTGTCAATAAAAGCACTTTCTTCTTTTACATAAGCCATCATTTCCAGTATCTTTCTGTTTTCATATGGTATTTCTCCATCAATTCTTATTTCTCCAGAACTAGTAAAAATATGTCCAGAAAGAATATTTAAAAATGTAGTTTTCCCGGCACCATTTCTTCCCAATAAGCCATATATCTTATTAGCTTCTAGTTTAAGATTGATATTATTTAAGGCTGTAAAATCACCATAGTTTTTAAATAAATTATTACACTCTATTATAGGATTCATTGATCCTGACCCCCTTTATAATTTTTAATCATTTCCATTAATTCTTCTTTACTGATATTCAATTTTGAAGCCTCATCAAATAATTCTGGTATATATTGATTATGAAATTCTTTCTTTCTTTTATTTATAATTAAATTTTTGGCTCCCTGTGTCACAAACATACCAATCCCCCTTTTCTTATAAATAATCCCTTCATCAACTAGTATGTTTACTCCCTGCCTTGCTGTAGCAGGATTAATCCGATAGATTTCGGCAAGTTCATTTGTTGACATTACTTGATCATCATCTTTTAAATTACCTTCCAGGATTTCATCTTCTAAAATTTCTGCAATCTGAATATAGATGGGCTTTGTGTCATCAATAGTTGTTTTCACTAATACACCTCCAATTTTAAATAGCATAAGCTTATTTTTGCAGTATGATAATATTAATTAATACTTAATTGCTTAGTTAGTTATGTGACTAGGTGGGTTAAAAAAATAATTTGTTGATTACTTATTTACTTGCTTACTCTTGTAAATAAGTGTACCACTCGTTTTATTTTTTGTCAAGAAAAAAATACTTGAAAATAATATTTCTTAGTGCTATAATTACATATAATTAAATAAGACAGTTCGAAACCATCCTGTCTATAAACAAAACTACGGGCTGAGCTCAGTTATATAATGTTGTAAGTATCCAATATACTATAACTGAAAATGTTACTTATTTAACTGAACTCTCAATTAGTTTATAGAGCAGAATATGCTCTTTTTTTATGCCTGAATAAATTTATGAGGTGTATAAAAATGTATAAAAACTTTAATACAAACAGAAAAATAGCTTTATCGGGAATAATAATGGGCTTATATATAGCCATTATGTTTCTAACACAAGGTTTTGCTTTTGGACAATTTCAAATCAGAGTAGCTACTTCTCTTTATGCTTTAAGCGGCCTCTTTCCTTTTTTAATTGTACCCTTAGCTCTTAGTAATTTTTTAAGTAATATATTAATGGGAGGACTGGGTTTACCTGATATAATTGGAGGTTTAATTGTCGGTTTAATAACTGCAGGAGCAGTATATTTAATTAAAAAACATAAGCTTAATGATTGGTTTATTGCACTACCTATAGTATTTGGCCCAGGTTTAATAGTACCAATCTGGCTTTCTTATATTCTTGGAATTCCATACACAGCACTAGCTTTTAGTATATCTATTGGACAAATAATACCAGCAATTATTGGTGTCTTAATGATAAAACAAATAAAAAAAGGTGGTTATTTTAATGAGTGGAAGAAATGAACATGACTTAAAAGATATTTCTCTTTTAGGAAATCAAAATACAAAATATAAATATGAATATGATCCTTCAATTTTAGAAAATTTTAATAATAAACATCCAGAAAATGATTATTTTGTGAAATTTAATTGTCCTGAATTCACAAGCCTCTGTCCTATGACAGGTCAACCTGATTTAGCAACAATTTATATTTCATATGTGCCTGATGAATTACTTGTTGAAAGTAAGTCATTAAAACTATATTTATTTAGTTTCAGAAACCATGGAGATTTTCATGAAGATTGTATAAATATTATAATGAAAGACTTAATAAAATTACTTGATCCAAAATATATTGAAGTTTGGGGGAAATTTCTTCCTCGTGGAGGTATTTCTATAGATCCCTACTGTAATTATGGAAAAGAGGATACACGCTGGGAAGATGTAGCTAATAAGAGATTATTCAATCATGATTTATACCCAGAAAATATAGATAATAGATAAAATATAAGTTTTATCTTTAAAGTTATCTAAAAGTATAATTTGATGCCTAAGTTGATAAATCTCAGGCATCAAATTTTTTATATCTCTATATCTTTATTTTTATTTCTTTACAAAGTCTTTGAATAGCAAATTTACCTGAAACTGCAGCACCACTAAGTCCTCCAGGAGAAAACAACCACTGCCCAGCTAAATATAAATTCTTAAGACCTTCTATTTTCCCATTATTTCTAAAGCGTTTACTTTCAGGTGTTATTCCAAAAGACATCCAGGAACCTCGATATGCAGAGAAATATCTTTCATAAGTCATAGGTGTTGCTATATCTAGTAATTCTATCTTATCTTTAAGCATTGGAATATGTTTTTCTATTCTATCGATTATTGTATATGCTAGTCTTTTTTTTTCTTCTCTGTAAACATCAATATTCTTATATTTGTTTTTCCACCATTGATAATTTGCTATTATTGGTATTGTTACTACGGACTTTCCTTTTGGGGCAAACGATGCTTCATAACAATAATGTTTCATTGTTATTATTTCTTTTTGATAATTTTCAAAATCATACTTATCTGTTTTGAAATAATAATTTGGTGAATAAGATGATAAATCCGCATCAACACCTAGAGCAATAAATAAAGCCGAATATATCGGATACTTATCTGTGTTTTTAAATTTCTCTTCAAATTCTGGGACTTTATATTTATCTTTCAATAACTTTTTCATAGTTATATTTAAATCACATGCCGGAATAATATAATTAGAATAAACTTCTTCGCCATCCTTAAAAATAACTCCTTTTGCAGAATTATCTTTAACTATTATCTCTGTAACTTCTTTATTTAAACTAACTTTACCACCTAGACTTTTATACTTATCTTCCATTCTTTTAGCCATCGCCCTCGAACCACCTACAGGAATATCAGCATTACCACTTATAAAAGCAGCTAATATAACAATTAAAGTATGAGCACTTAAGTTAGAGGGAAATTTTGATTGTATAGCAATCCTTAATGCTGGGTTTTTAAATCTTTTTACATATTCACCTATGGTAATCTTACTTAAATCTTTTAGATATTTTCCAGGACCTATCATGGAAATGAAAAAACTAAATATTTCTAGTATGCTCATATGTTCAAATGGTTTATTACTGGGCATATGAAAGTTTGCAAATGCTTTAATATATCTACAAAATTTTATTATTTCGCCTTCATCTTCCGGAGCTATTTCTAGAAAGTGTTTTTTTATTTTATTAATATCTCGATATAATTTAACGATAATACCATCATAATTAACTGTAGCAAAAGTCTTCAAGCGCTGTATACCTACATCACCTAATACTCCAATATCATTCCACATCGAATTCAAAGCATTCCCTTCTTTAGTACCTGTTAACCAGTGAATACAAGCATCAATATGATAACCTTTTTTAGTCCATGCAGTACATTCCCCACCTAAAAAACTATTTTTTTCATAGACAACACTCTCAAAACCATATTTTTGTGCATAAATCCCGGCACTTAAACCTGATATACCTCCACCAATAATTATTATTTTATTCATGATATATACCCCTTTATCTCCTATTTAATTTGATTAACTAAACCTACTATAATGATTAGAAAATATTTCATTTAATGTAAATTATACTTATGTTATAAGTGATTGTCAAATAATCTATTGGGATTTTAATAGGGAGCTGAATTGTTCAAGTTATGTTAAATAATTTTAATGTATTTATACTCTTAGATAGATGGTTCATATCCTATGAATTCAACACTAGGTAGTAGAATAAAGCCATCATAGTGTCTTTTTACCGGGTAATTAAATTGATTACGATGATAATTAACTTCAATATTATTCTCCATAAAAACCTCATCATCTAATGATAGAAAGGCAAGTTCCTCTCCTGCCAACTCAGACATTAGAAAAAAGAGTTCCCCTGGCGAAGAATTTTCTTCTAAAGAGAAGAGTCTGATTTCTCCTCCAAATCTCATTCTACCCTGAGCTGGAACCACTCTGAGAGAATAAACATTTCCACTGCTTAGAGGATGATCGGGATCCACCAGATACTCAGCCAGCCATTCTTTTGGCGAACCAAAGCGATATTCCTTTTGTGCATGATAAGAACCAGTATTTATTACTACCCTTCCTGCCCTTTCTAAATATTTATCCACAAGGTCTTTCATCACTTCTTCCCGGTGTCGCTCTTGAAAACCTATAAACCCAGGTAAACTTCGCACTATACGAGAGCGAGATTCAGCATAAATCATATCTTCCAGAATGCCCCAATAGGATTGACCCCATTGAGCTATATATTCTGAACGATTATCTTCTAAATAATTTTCCAGGCTTCTAAACTGTCTTCCATAACTATCTCCGGCTCTGACACTGGCCACAAAATCATCCAGGACTTCTGTATTTTCTAATCTATAAGCAAACTCCTCCAAACTACTGACAAATGTCTCGCTAGACCAGTTTATATCCATAGCTTTAACAATAAAGCCTTCGCAATCCGTCAGCTCTGAATTGAATTTTCTAACTCCTTCCAGAAAGACTCCATAAACTCTATCCATCATCTCACTCATTTGAAGGGGTACTGAACTTTGTACATAATTATTAAGAATCCAACTATCTGCTTGATGCCACTCTAAAAGAAAATAACGGTACCCTTCTTGATAGAGACCTGGGAGCATAGAAACAAGCAATTCCTGATGTCCAGAAATATCATGAGTTTCTCCGATAATAAGAGCATCATAAGTTCCTAAACGTGTACTTACTTCAGTAGGAACCTCATGGGAAAAGACAAGGGTATCTCTTGCAACAATCTCTGCTAAATCATCCCTATTTACCGCTTCAAAGGAATCCCTTACAAACAAAAGAAGAAAAATTAATAGAATAATAGAGAAGGCAATAGTTAATTTGATCTTGCTTTTGTATATTCCAAGAAAAATAATACCCACTAATGCCCCTGTGATGTAAGAATAAAGATGGAATAATGGTGGCAGCCATCTAAAGATTATACCAAGTGTAAAAAAAATTATTAAAGCAACGGGAAGCACAATATTTGGTAGCTTAAACGGTAGTTCCCTTTCCCAGGGAAGGGCAAAACAATAATAAAAAAGAATTGCAGCTGCTCCAGCGCCAAAGCCCATCCCTATAATTTTTTCAAGTAGCAGGGCTATACCACCGACTAAAATTGAACTCAGCACGAGTATAAGATACTTTTGTGAACCAATTAAACGTTCTACCCAGATTCCTACAAATATAAGTATCCCCATATTAATAATGAAATAAAACCAATCCAGATGAACAAAAGCATAGGTCAAAATTCCATAGCATCTTTGGGGTAATGTTTCATAGTTGAAAATTAGAAACCTGATGTTCTCAGGATCGGTTCCCCCTGCCAGAAAGAATATGATGGCTGAGATTAAAAATATTATTATGGTGATTGGATTCTCTTTGACTTTTAACTTTTCAAACATTATCTTTACAACCCCTTTTTTTATTCTGTGTACTTAGATATTCTTTGAATAGCAAATTTCCCTGTTACGGCAGCACATGACAATCCTCTTGGAGACATGAGCCACTGTCCAGCAAGATATAGCTTTTTTATTTTTTCTTTTTTGGATTTGTTTCTCTAATAAGATTTTGTTCTAATCGTAGCTGTAAATCCAACTATTTAGATCTACCACCTTTCTATAATATTTATTTCAATACCGACCAATTATCTAATTGATTTATTATTTCTTTAACAATAGTGTCTGCTTTTTCATGATGAAGATAATGTCCAGTATCAAGATATTTATACTTACCATTATTAAGTTGATTTACATAAGAAGTTAATATTTCTCTCCATTCTTTAGTAAGTTCATCGCCATTAGAAATAAAAAAATACATTGGTGTCTCAATAGGTAAGCCTTTTGCTTTTATTTTTTTTACATTTTCACTTAAATAATCAATTTCATTCAGCACATTTTTCGAATATCCATTTTTATAAAATATTGCTAAATACTGATTAATATCTTCAACTGACAAGTCTTCTAAAGCAAGTAAAGGAAACCTTTCTTTTAATTCTGACTCTGGTATAAATCTGGACAAACCTATTCTAGATATAAAATACATGAATAATAGCTGAAATTTATTGGGAATTTGAAGATGCTTTCCAACAAAATCAGGAACTGATGGATCAAGCCCTATAATTGCCTTTACTTCATCTGGGTATTTTTGAGCCCAATATATTGCTTCTAACCCAGACATTGAATGAGGAACTAGAATATATGGTCCTTTCTCCTTTGATAGTTTAAGAGCTTTCCGTGTTTCTTCAAGCATTGTATCTATATCTCTTGGACCATTTGAAACCTGGCTCCAACCATATCCTGCTTTTTCAACAACAATAATCTTATACTCATTCTTAAGTCTCATCCATAAAGGCTTAAAATCAATAGTCGGATTAGGGGTTCCATGTCCAGCCATGAACAGAAAGGTTTTTTCTCCCTGACCTTCAGCATATACATGCATTTTACAACCATTTATATTAATTATATTTCCAGGAGCAGGATATTCTTTGCTTTCTTTATTTAGCTTGTATTTATGATTTATTAGGAGAGCAATTACAGAAAATATAGCTATAACAGGTAAAAATATAAGTATTTTTCTAACTATCTCTAAACTCAAAGTGAGACCTCCTTATTATTAGGATATAAGATATTATATATCTTGATAAGTAAAAGTAAAATATATTTACTGGAATAAAACTTATCTTATTTCTCATATTTTTTAGTTCCCATAGCTGTAAAAATACTAATTACACCCATTATAAGTAACATAAGTATTAGTATTAATGAGGGGGAAAGATTAAGATAAATATCAATAATTATTAATAGTAAGAGCAAAGCACCCATAATCAAGAGATTTCTTCCAACCCATTTAGCCAATCCACTTTTATCTTTAGTTTTACTTTCATCATAGCCAGCAATTATATCAACAATTTCAAATTTCCAGATTAAAAAACCAAGAATCAATAATGGTAAAGTAGCAATTATCAAAGTTATTCGCATTAATATCATCTCCTAAATTGAATAAAAGATTAAAGCAAGAATCATTAGTAAAGGTTAAGATGCCTCCCCATTTAAGTGATAATTCTCTTTTGCCTTCAGGATATGATGGAGTGTTAGGATCATAATATTTGCTCAACTCATCTATAGCATCTGTTTTTACATTTTTTTTATCTATAATCGACATTAACTCATCATAAAGATAGGTCATTTCATCCCTGGCATCACGTGGATGTCCTTCAACTGAGGATTTAGCAAATTCTTTTCTCATCATCCATCCAATCAGTCCTACCAATAGTGGTTCAGGTATGTACTCTATTACCCTGACCACAGGAGGACTTGTAGGAATACCTGATTTTCTTAATCCCCTAATAGCCTCTTTAGTAGCTCGAACAGCCAGAACAATTAAATCCCTTGTTTCCCCCAGACGTTTCATATTAATATCTGCAGCATATATAGCAGGAACAAATCCAGACATTAAGAGTGCCACATGATATTTTAACCAATTTATCATATCTTTTCGAATTTGTACTTTAAATCCCCGCATAGTACTTAAAGTATTTGCTATATCTCTGGTTCGATCTCTGACTTTACCATCTACTTCTCCCAGAGGTATTGTATATTTTTTCTTTTCGTTCACCGGTAAAACTTCTACTAAATGTCCATCTCTATGACCTCCAGGCAAAGGGAAGCCTAACATAAGTCTTTCTTTCCCGAAAACTTGAATCATTTCTTCCGGTCCTTCAGCATTATTTCCCATAAATAAAAACACAGGTACTTTATTATTCTTTGCCAGGTCATCTAGTATTTTATCAGCATGATTTTTCCTCATCACAATCATTACCAGGTCATAATAATCATCAGGTTCAAATTTTTCTACAATATTAACCTGAGCTACCTCTAACTCTTCTGACCCTTTTTCCCTGATAACTATACCATGTTTTTTTAAGTCTTCTAATCTTTGACCCCGAGCAAGTAAAGATACGTCTTGACCAGCTTCATGTAATCTAGCAGCCATTAAACTACCAAGTGATCCAGCACCAAAAACTAAAATTTTCATAAAATCAGCTCCTTTTCTTATTATTAGCCAAAACAGCCCCCAAAAGCAAACCCGCAACTGCACCAATAATTATACCAAAAGATAGATTTGCACCTATAAGTAAAGTGAAAATAATTCCCAAAGCAGAACCAGCTACAATTCCAATACCAAGATAATTTATTTTTTTATTTTCTGACAATTCATTTTCCTCCTCTAGTATTAGCCCTGAATTAACTGCCAATAAAACTCCCAGTATTTCCAAATGAGAGTTTCATTGGCGAAGATTTTCTGAATTGTGAATCTACTTAAGATACTTAAATCTTTATAGCTGTTCCATAAACATAGATTTCAGCAGTGGATGTACTAATTGTAGAGGAAGCAAATCTTACCCCAACAATTGCGTTGGCACCTAATTTTTTAGCTTCTTCTTCCATCTCTTCCATTGCAGCTTCTCTGACCTCGCTTAATAGATCAGCATATTCAGAGACATCTCCTCCAAAAATTTTTCTAAAAAAGGCTTTAATATCTTTGCCTAGGTGAACTGCCTTAACCTTATTACCTCTTACAATACCCAACACTTCATAATCTGTTTTTACATCTGTTGTAGTTACTAACATTCTATTACCTCCCATTTAAATTATGATAAATATTATAGTGAAAAAAAATTAATAAACTAAAACTCTTTTTTTTCAAAAATATTTGCTCCAATGCCTATAATTAAGATTGTTATTACAATAATAATCAAAATCGCTAAGTATGGAAACTGATTATTTAAAATATAATCTTCCCCTTTAATATATGTTGACAACGAAAACCTTCTTGTAGTCTGAAACCACCCTGGTATAGAAGAAGCTATAACTATGATAGCTGTTGTAATTCCAGCCTTAATAGGATCATCAATTATAGTTGAAAAAAACAGGCTTAATGAATAAATTAAATATAATCCTATTAGGCTGATAATACTGGCAATAAGAAGTGGATAAATTAACAGATCATCAAAAAATAAATAGCCCAGGATTAATAATAATGCTGTTGTTAAAATCACTGTAATGCTAAGCAAAATAATGCCAGCAAAGGCTTTGGTATAATATACCTTTTTTCGCGGGACAGGTTTACTTAGTAAAAATCCGATAGTATTTGAACTAACTTCCCCTGCTATTTGACTCATAGCCAAAATTATAGCTATAACAGATCCTATCTGATATAGATTTTTAGCATTCCATTGGCTCCAGATATAGGATGTATCATCATAAAAAAGTGTCATTTCTGGCATAAAACGCTCAAATTGTTCTATAGAAGGATTTGTAGTTAGTTCAATAATTAAATCATAGCCAAATATTATTAAAAATATTGGTACAGTCAAAAAAACCATTCCTATTATTAATTTCCATAGATTTTCCTTTATCTCTTTTTTTGCGATGTTTTTAAGCATTTACATCACCCTTTACCTTATCAATAAATATTTCCTCAAGATTTCTTTCGATTATATCCAAAGTAAAATGAGGATGTTGTTTTAAGTTTTTTAAAACTTCCTGAAAATTATCATCGATAGTGAAAATATATGCATTTCCCTGCTGCTTATAGCTTTCAATACCAGCTTGTCTTAAGACATTTTCATCAGGCTCTTTCTGGAAGACAACACGTACCTTCTTAACATTTTCTTTGATATCATCTACTGAACGTAGATCAATTATCTTGCCTTTATTAATTATAGCAACAGTATCTGCAATCCTTTCAATATCACTTAATAAATGAGATGAGAAAAAGACTGTCCTTCCCTGTGTTGATATTTCTTCTAATATAATTCGTAGTATTTCCTGTTTATTTACAGGATCGAGTCCTGATGTTGGTTCATCCAGAATCAAAAGTTTTGGTTCTACTGCAAGTGCCAGTACTAAAGACAATTGTTTTTTCATGCCCTTTGAAAGATTTTTAATTTTTTTATCGAGAGGTAGATTAAAAAAATCAAGATATTTTTCTAATAAATTCTGATTCCAATTCCTATAAAAACCCTTTGTAAATTCAATTATTTCTCTTACTTTCATATAATCATATAGTTGATCTACTTCAGCAACATAAGCAAGCTGCTGATTTATTTTAAAAGTTTCTTTTTCACAATCCATTCCCAAAACTCGAACTGTTCCTCTATCTGCTTTCATTAAACCCATTAAAATTTTAATGGTAGTAGTTTTGCCTGCACCATTAGGTCCTAAGAAACCAAATATACTACCTTCCTCTACTTGAAAACTAATATCTTTTAAAGCCTGATTATCATCAAAAGATTTAGACAAATTATTTATTTCAATCGCCAGACTCATCTGTTCCTCCCCCTTTATCCATTCGTTCTTGCCAAACTCCTAATTTTTGCAAAAAGGCATCTTTGACCTTTTCTGACTCAAGACCCAATTGAAATATATCAACCATAAGTTTTTCCAGGAGTTCATCAAGCATTCTTTCTTTTTCTACACTATCTTTCTCAGTCCTAACATCAACAAAAGTCCCCCTACCCCTCTCAGTTCTCACTACATTTTCTCTTTCCAACTCTTTATAAACTCTAGCAACAGTATTGGGGTTAATAGTTAGTTCTAGGGCTAATTCTCGAACTGTTGGTAATTTTTCTCCCTCTTTCAATAGTCCGTTTGCAATACTAGTCTTTAATTGTTTTTTCAACTGTACGTAAATAGGAACACCGCTTTGCGGATCAACATAATACCACATTATTACCTCCATTGTTTTATTGTACTAAAACATTAATACAATATGATTATAATATTTCTATTTAATTTTGTCAATATTTATTAAAAATTAATTTAATATTTTAAAATTTAAATATAAGCAATAAAAAAAAGACAGTGTTTTAACTGTCTCTTTCAATTATTATTCTCTCATTTCCACTAAATGGTCGTTGAATTTTAAAATCCGGATTATATGATTTGCCATTATATTCTATATTAATAGCTGGATTATCAAGAAAGCTTTCCCAGTTGTCTAAAAAAGGATAGAAAAAATCAGCTATCACTTCTTCCATTGTTTCTTCATATGTTCTCTCGGTGGTCCATATATCACTACCATCATCAACAATCTTTATCTCAGGTCCTTCAATAATAACTTGATCATGATTTTTAAACTGTATATTTCTATACTCAACACCTGGAGCATTTTCCGCATAAGGACCAAACTGTCCAATACTTATAGGGACTTCTATATCATACTTATATTCACCGGAAGATATCTCGTTCAGTTCAATTTTTTGTTTATTAATTCTCGGTCCATTAATCTTCAAACTAAATATATCACCTTTTACATCAACTTCAACTGTATACCATTCATCATATTCCCATTCAAAATCATCAACACTTGCAATTGGAGTATTATGTCCAAATGATTCGTAAAATAGAGTAATTCCCTTACTCTCCCACTTATCATTAACTCTATCCCATGTTTCTTTAAAAAGTAATTTCCATCTATGTCTAGATAATGTATAAGATGATCTAAATACCACTCCCATTGCACTAGGATTTTCTTTATCCTTATTTTCAGGAATTCTCATATCTATCTTAAAACTATAATTCTTCAGCATTTGCTCATCAAATTGTCGTTCATAATATATACCACCTATACCACCTTTTTCTTCAGTAATTACTTTACCATCAGAACTCCATTTTGTACGAGCTCCTACATAATCCCACTTAACCCAGCCATCAGTTGTTCCTGCAGAAGGCAAATCATCAAAGCTTCTAAGATTAATTTCTACTAAGTCATTAAATGACAAGGTCACATATGGTTTAATAATAAAAAAGTCACTAAAAGATAGTTCTTCATCATCTTTATTATTACTTATATAATTATTGCTATTAATACAGGAAACCAACATAGTTAATATCAATAACAGAAAAAATAACTTTATAAATTTCATACTACATACCTCCATATACTAGTCCGAATATTATACAAATAATTGATTTAAATCTAATACATTAATTCTTAGTTTATGAGAAAAATATTAAAAGGAGGTTTCAAAGTGAAGATATATAAATTTTTATCAGATTATATCATACCAATTATCTCCCCTACTTACATGTTAACTGATTATATAAAAAATAACCCTGATTATATAAAAAACGAATATATAAGAAGCGAGAAAATCATAAAGCTTTATCGCCAATATTTTAGACTAAGCTTGATTCTTTGTATTTTACTCCTTATACCATTCTTTCATCAAAACATTTTTTTATCAATTATATTTCTCTATTATGCATTTTCAAGAGTTATTGAAATTTCTCTTGCTTTTATTATTGATAGTATAGATAAAATGAAAAACAAACCTTTATCAAAAAAGAGCATTAGCTACCACAATAGATTTATTCTGGCTTTAAAATCATATCTTGAACTAATCTTAGCTTATGGAATTATTTACTTCCTAATAGATGTGAATCAAAAAATATTTTTTTTGAACTCAATTGAAAGATTATTTAATATGGAGTTTAAAAGCATTCTACAAGCTATATATCTAAGTGCTAACACAGTTACTCTACTTGGTTATGGTGATATATATCCAAGCCATATTTCAATAGAATTAATAGCTACACTACAGGTCATAAGTGGTGTATTTCTCATTATAATTACTTTCACAATCTATGTAAACTTGAACTTTGCAAATCCCAATAATTTAAATGAGGTAAAACGAAAAATACAACCCAGAAGTAAAGCAAGAACTATAATACAAATATTAATTATACATTTAATCATTCTTGCACTATATATTATTTAAAGCAGCACTAAAATTAATCTTTCAACAACATATCTCCTTTATTTATATATCCTTTTCTTCTCATATATTCTGATATAAATAAAGTAATTAAAGCAGGTAGTATAAAGTGTAATAATAAAATAGGAACTCTGGCATCAGAACCCATCACTTCAAGAGTAGCCACCTGTCCTACTAAACCACTTGTGCCCATACCAGCACCAACTGGACTATTTTCCATTCTAAAAAGAACAGTTGAAATTGGTCCTAATATAGCCGATGTAATAATGGGAGGAATCCAAATTATAGGATTTTTAATTATATTGGGTATCTGTAACATTGATGTCCCAAAACCCTGTGCTAAAAATCCTCCGAACTTATTTTCCCTATAACTAGCAATTGCGAAACCTATCATCTGTGCTGAACAACCAACAGTTGCTGCTCCTGCAGCCAGCCCACTCAAGCCCAAAGATATAGCCATTGCTGCACTACTAATTGGTAAAGTAAGCATCATCCCCATTGAAATAGATACAATGATACCCATGGGTATAGGATGTAATTCAGTAGCTGCATTTATGAATGCACCGATAGCACCTATAAACTCTGCTGCTATTGGGGCAAAAGACAAACCAGTAAGCCCACCAACTATAATAGTCCCTGCAGGAATTAAAATAATATCCAGTTTTGTTTTCCCCTGGATTAATCGGCAAAATTCAGCAGCGATTAAAGCTGCCACAAAGGCACCTACGGGTTCACCTATTTGTAAAGAAAAAGCATGTTGAGACATTTCCCGTACTGTCCCAGCACCTATAGCACCCACAATTACTGCTGAAAATATACCTAATGGGGCTATCCCAAGACTATAAGCAACACCAGCACCAATAGCAGGTCCCATTAAGTATTGAGCTACTTCACCAAAGTAAACCAGGCTATCAATATTTAAATATGTACCAATTTGCTTTAAAATTAATCCTATTATCAAAGATGAGAACAGACCAAGAGCCATTCCATTTAGTGTTTTTATAAAATAATCTTTCAATTTATCAATTAACGAATTATTACTCTTTTCTGACATAAAATTCCTCCTAAAAATATTCTTGATATTAAATAATAAAGGGAAAAACTATTTTAAAATGCTAGTCTATGTAATTTTCTTTTGCCTGAGCAATAACCTTTATGGCTTCTTCAACACCAACCCAGCCTTGAATTGTAACTTCCTTTTCTTCTAAATTTTTATAAACAGAAAAGAAATGCTCAAATTCTTTTAGTATATGTTCTTCAAGGTCATCAATAGATTTAGTATTCTTAAAACGAGGATCTCCTACTGGAACACCTAGAATCTTCTCATCTCTTCCCTTTTCATCTTCCATAATAAACATGCCAATAATCCTGGATTCTATCAAACAACCAGGAAAAGTGGGAAAAGAAGTTAAGACCATAGCATCAAGTGGATCTCCATCATCAGCCAGCGTATTTTCCAAAAAGCCATAATCAGCTGGATAATAAACTGGTGAATACAGAACTCTATCTAATTTAAACATGCCTCTTTCTTTATCAAACTCATATTTGTTGTTACTACCTTTTGGTATTTCCACAAAAACTTCCATTAGTTTATCTTCCATAGCTATCTCCCCCTATTCCAATCATATATTTTACCTATTACTATCCTCTTAAAAGAATAAAAATATATATCTAGATAAAAAATATATCTTCAGATAATTATTAGTAATTACAATAATTCAACAAATAATATTAATTTCCTGCATTTTAATATATAGTTCTATATTAGCCTAAACTCTATACTTTACTATTTAATAAAATACATTACTGAACTTTTGAAATAAAAATTAGCCAAGTCTAGCATATATACAATCTTCTATTATACTAATATCCCCTTTTTCAGCAAAGTCTTTAATTTCTTCACTTCTAGTTCCTGGTTGCAACCATACATATTGGATATTTTTTTCTTTAATCTCTTCCATTACCTTTATTCCAATACGAGGATTTACGACCATATCAACTACGTCAATCTTCTCATCAATATCAGAAATACTGGCATAACATTTAAGCCCTTCTATTTCATTTAGCTTTGGTGAAACAGGAAAAACCTGATACCCTGAATCTTTCAATTTCTTAACAATTTTGTATCCAAATCGATCTTTTTTATCTGTTGCTCCTACTACAGCCCATCTTTTCATATCCATTGTTTCTTTTATACTATCCATTATTACCACTCCTTATTTTGCTATAACTCTCACCGCAACTAAGGACTTCAGTATTTAACCTAAAATTCATACCTCAATCCAAATTTGCCAGTATTAGAATATATAATTGAAAAATCATTATTCAAATCATAAACTAAGGAAAGTTTAGTACTTTCATCAAAGAAAAAATTTCGATTAATAAGTAAAGACAATCTGTCTATTTTTATTTCAGTTTGTAAAGAAATAGTTAGCTTACAATTACTATCTGTATTTATCAAAGCAGGACCTAGCCAGACTCTTGTTAAAAAAGAAGTAAAAAGATCGTAATGATAAGCAATACTCTGAGTATCATTCGAATATTTTATATCAAGCTTAGTTCGATATGCTGGAGATAAAGAAAAATGTAAGTCGGAACTATCTCCATTAGATATAAAGGAAATTGAATGCTTTTCTCTTTCAGGAGTCCTCCTTAGTTCTTTACTTTCAGGTATAATTTCTGTATATAGTTTATGTAAGTAAAGAGCATCAATATCATATAGTTCTTCAAGATCTGGCCCCTTATACAATATCGGAATTAACAAATCCTCTGAAGTAATACCAGTATGATTTCCTTTATAAAAATCAACTGTTTTTGGCTGTTTGGGAGGATTTAGTATAGTTACAATATCACCAGTATTGGGGTTGAGCATATAGTTATACAAATTTACTATAGCTCCTGGATATCTAGAATCTCTTGTTAGATCCAGCCATTGATAAGAATCTAAATATTCACCATTGTATCCTTCTTCATAATAAGAAAAATAATCATCAGCAGTATATTGATAAGAAAATTTTCCATTAATAGAACTTATCTTTAATTTCCCCTGCTCAGTATATCCAATTACCTCCTGATCCTCTATTGCACACGCATTTTTCCTGTAAAGAACTATATCAAAAATACCTTTACTGGCAAGCAAGTTGGCTATCTCAGATGCCGAATAATTATTCTTTAAATATAGATTGGGGTAATGATAGTATTTTATGTATTCAGCAAAGTCACTATCCATAATATATTTTGTGTCTATAGTATATACATCATTATACACCATACCGTGATCACTATAAAGTACAATATTCACATTTCTTAAATCCATTTTCTTATTAAGTTTGCCTAAATATCTATCAAATTGATGTAATTTTTCCAAATGTTTCTTCTCGCCAAAAATATGACCCACACTATCAGTAACAAAGTAATAAAACTCCAAGACAGCGTAATCTTCCAGTAGGGCCGGTATATTATAGATAGAAAGACCAGCTAAAAAATCAAGTCCAGGAATACCATGAATGTAGTTTGCTCTATTAATCCTGGGAATTTCTCTAAACTTTTTCAAAAAAACTTCTAAATCATTTACTACACGTTCTTCTTTAGCATCATAAAAACTCCATCCTACCAGGGGATTTTCTGCATTAGAGTATCCATAGGGTAAGCGTGGTACTATTACTTCAGTTCCACCAGGAAATAGAGTAAGGCCATATCGAATCATATTTCCTCCCTCAAAGATCTCTTCTATATTTGGAAGATTACCATCTTCCAGCTCTCTATAAAAGACTTCCGATGAAACTGCATCAAGATGAAAAATAAGGTATGGATTGTTTGCATGAGTAAACTGAGAGAAGATTAAAAGAAATAGAAAAACAAATAATAATTGTAAGAAAGTTTTTTTAGCAATCATTTATTCACCGTATCTATTAGATTAAACAGTACAGCATTCTATTACATTTGCTGATATAATACCTTAATAGCCCTTTCAATTGGCAACTCCTGTATATTCATATCAAGGATACCAGCTTTATTATTTACTATTTCGATAAAATCCTTAATTTTAATATATGAGTTATCCAATTCTATATTAAATTCCTTATCAGAAATAATCTCCTGATATTTTAAACCTGGCATAGATAACACATCCATTGCCTTATCAGTTTTTAACTTTATATATTTTTTGTCACTAAGGTACTTTTTTAATACATCTATACTGTCATCAAATATTATCTCACCATTATTAATAAATATTACTCTTTTTGCCAGATGTTCTATATCACCTAAATCATGTGTTGTCAAAATGAAGGTTACTCCCTCTTGATTCATTTCTTTAATAAAATTACGGATACTTTCCTTTGCCACTACATCCAGACCAATAGTTGGCTCATCAAGAAATACAATCTCAGGATTATGGAGCATAGCCATAATAAATTCACATTTCATTCGTTGTCCTAAAGATAATTGTCTGGTAGGCTTTTTAATAATTTCTTCAACACCTAACAAATCAACAAGTCTATTCATATTATTAGCAAATTCCTTATCAGCTATATTATAAATAGCTTTATTCATATAAAAGGCATCAATTGGTGGAATATCCCAGATCAGCTGAGACTTTTGACCAAAGACAGCACCAATTCTGGAGACATACTTTTTTCTATTTTTCCAGGGTGTATAACCCATAATATTGACATCTCCAGAACTAGGATATAGTACACCAGTCAGGATTTTCAAGGTTGTTGACTTTCCAGCACCATTGGGGCCAATAAACCCTATTAATTCCCCTTTATCAATACTAAAGGAAATCCCCTTAACAGCTTCTATGTAATCCGTCTTACGATAAAAAATACTCTTTAAAGTGGCTAAAAAATTATTCTCCCTTTGATAGCTTTTATAAGTCTTATTTAAATCTTTAACATCAATAATCATAAAATCAACCCCCCGCACTACTGTATTTTTTCAACATCATATTCCAGAAAAGGATGCTTATAGCGAAAAATATTAAAGAACTTAAAGCAGAATATAGTACAACTATAGAAACTCTATCCAGTAAAGCTGTAGTCGGATAATAAGCTATCATAGCAATAGGAATCAAATAGCTTATAATATTTTGAAATGAATTAGAATAGATAGTTTTGGGATAAAGACAAAAGGTGCTTAAAGCATCAAATATTTCATAAACCCTACTGTTTCCTACCCATTTAAATAAGCTTCCTGACATGATAAGAGTAAAGGATAGTAAAACAATCATTGCAAATAGAAAAATTAGAAAAAAATTAAATAAAACAGAAATAGATATAGAAAGCTCTAGATAAAATGACAAATAAATTATCATAATCAAGCCTCCAAAAAAGCTCCCCAAGTACTCCATATTAAAGCTTAATACGATAGTTAAGAACATTAGCGAACAGGGCTTGATTAGTAACAAGTCCAGTGTTCCTTCTCTAACCTGACCTAAGATATTACCTACCATTCCAAAAAAGAAGGGAAATGTAATGCCCTTAACAAACATAAAAATAGCCTGTATTAAAAGGGCTTCATGTAAGCTCCATCCGGGAAAAGCAGCTCCTGTACGATAGATTAATAAGGTAATCATAGGTAGCAGGAGATCTCCAATTAACATCATGAAAAACCTTAATAAAAAATCCCCTCGATATGTAATTCTTGAAGAAAGGGCTATCTTTATTCCAGTCCAAAAAATCTTAATTGTTCGCATCATACACCAACCCCTGTATATTTGATAATAGCCCTACGCCAGATTAACTCAGAAAAAAGAAAGATAATAATTACATATAAGAATTGTATCCCAACAATCTGAGGTATTTCCAATTCTATACCACTTAATTTATACTCCCCAAGGAACACGTTTACAGGTACATACGAGATGAATTGGAAAGGTAAGAAAAATAGTATTCTTTGAAATACCTCCGGGAAAAAGGTAAGAGGAATTAAAACACCGGCAGATAACTGGCTGAATATTGAATATATACTACGAACACCATCAGCCCTGGTTAGCCAGAAAGCTGTCATACCAATACAATAATTCAATAAAAACTGCATCATAAAACCAAGAATAATAGATGCAGCAAACCAGAAAATATTTGCTGGAATCAAATTTATATCAAAAAAGAAAAAGAATATCATATAAACAGGTATAAACTCTAAGTGGAAACCTAATATTCTATGCCCAATTTTTTGACTTAAGGCAAATAAACGATGGGATACAGGTCGTAAAATAAAAGTAATAAATCGACCAGTTCGTATCAGCATTTGTAAATTCCAGTCTGCAAAATCCATAATACAATAGTGTATTAGAGTAGTTATTCCATAATATGTAAGCATTTGACTTAAGGTAAAACCATTAATTAAATCTTGATTATTATACAAAGAAGTCCAGATATAATACTGTACCAGAAAGTATAAAGGTCCTAATATTAATGAAACTAGCATATGACTTCGATATGCTGCCCATTCTTTGTATGTAACAAAAGCAACACCTTTAATAATTTTTAACATACTTCTCTCCTTTAAATTTTAAAGTTAATTAGACCCCTTCTATTTAAAAGAAGAGGTCTATTTATTTATAAAGTGAGTTCTTAGCTAACCTAAATCAAACCTGACCAGATAATATTAAGAGTATTATTTACTGCTTCTTCTACCCATTCATCTCCTGTTAATGGACAGAAATATGCTGCCAATAAATCTTCTACCGGATCCATATATAAGGCACAGAGTCCTGCTCCTTCATGGGAGAATGTTCCCGGACTTAATAAGAGGAAGTTGGAATGTACCCTAAAACCAAGTCCATACTCTTTTTCGGCACCTTCTGTACCCCAACAATAGTCTTTCACATCTTTTAGATGATTTCTTGTTAGTGCTTCAACACCTTTTCTGGATACTAGCTGTTTGCCATTGAAAGTTCCCTTATTCAGGAGCATCTGACCAAACTTTTGTAAGTCTTCCAGTGTAGAAAAAAGTCCTCCACCTGCAGGTGGTGATGCCCAATCTGGTCTATTACGTTCTCTTTCAATCCACTTATCAAGTTCTTCTTCAGTAAAGTTCCAGTTAAAACATACCCTTTCAAGGCGCTTTTCTATCGCTTCTTTATCATCTATAATATCATCAATACCAAATCCACTATCTTTCATATCCAATGGTTCAAGTATATTCTTTCTTATGTATTCTTGATATGATATACCACTAACCCTTTTTATAATTTCACCTAATAGGGAATATCCGCTTGATGAATAACTCCATTCCCCAGTATTTATTCTTGTATGTCCTCTTAATATCTCAGTAATCCAGGCCTCGTTGTCATACCAACCCCAATTTGCTGGATATGGCTCAAAATATGCTCCAGGATCAGGACAGATACCTGATGTATGTGTCAAGAAATTAAAAATTGTTATCTTATCAAAAGGAGGTTTTTTAAATTCATCCAGGAAGTCCATAACTGGCTGATGAATCCGCATCTTACCTCTTTCTACTAATTGCATAATAGCAACTGCAGTAAAAATCTTAGTTATTGAAGCAATTCTTCTTATTGAATCTGGCAGCAAATCCCTATCATCATCTTCCTCGCTACGTAATTTTCCCATAGACTTATGTGCAAAAACTTTTCCATATCTGGATATTATGTAGCTGGCCCCCTGGATTCTTTTCTCTGCAACAATTTTTTTGAAATGTTCGTCAAGTATAGAAATCTTTTCACCTATGTACCCCACATCTTCTGCAGTATATTCTGTCGGCTTTTCATGAATCTTCAAATTATTCAATATAAACGCCCCCAATATATTTTTAATGCTTTAGAATTAGCTAGGTACTAAATTCTAACTATAACAAAAACTGGATAAATGAGTATATGAATATATTATATTACATTAAAATATAATTACAAGGAATTTTTTAACTATAATTGTTTTTTACATAAAAAAAGAATCTACTATGTATTAATAATAGATTCTCTCACTTTTTAATTCAATATAATTATATCTAAAAAAATATTTTTCAAATCTTTTATACAATAAAACTATTTTTCCAGATTATTTAAATGTATATCCATTTGTGGATATGGAATAGTAATATCTTCTCTATCAAAAGCTAATTTTACTTCTTCCAGTAAGTCATAATGAACTGTCCAGTAATCAGCAGTCTTTGCCCAGACAAAACAATTAAAATTAATAGAACTATCTGCATGTTCTGCAACCCTGATAATAGGTTCTGGCTCTTTAAGTATTAGCTCATGATTTGCTACTATTTCATTAAGTAAATTTTTCACCTTGATAATATCATCATCATAACTAATTCCAAAGACTAATTGGACTCGCCTTGTATCTTCTATATTAATATTTATAATACTATTATTAGCTACTTCTCCATTTGGTAATACAACCCTTCGATTATCAGGAGTAATAATAGTAGTATAAAGAATCTGTATTGATTTTACCTTTCCTCTAAAATCCTTTATTTCTATCATATCACCAACATTAAAAGGTCTAAAAGCAAGAATCAAAATACCACCAGCAAAATTAGCCAAGCTTCCTTGTAATGATAAGCCAACAGCAAGACCAACAGCACCAAAAAGAGCAATAAAAGATGTCATTTCAATACCTACTGTTGAAGCAACCGTTATAAATAAGAGAATGTATAATAACGCCTTAATCAAGGACTGCAAAAAGTCCACCAGGGTTTGATCCATTTTACCTGTTTTCCATTTTTTCATTACCCTTAAAAGTATCCTGATTAACCACATACCCAAAATAGTAATGAAAATAGCTAATAATATTCTAACTCCATATTGTAATAATATTTGACTTATATTTTCTTCAATATCCAAAATATCATACCTCCCTGACCAACCTTAACTATATTTTTATAAGTATATTTTTTATTAGTATATACTTAATATGTCAAGATTGCTATAAGTTATAGTCTTAATTATTTTTACTCCTAAATATAATATTAAAAGAAAAAAGCAAAATTCCTGCTATAAATTTTTATTTATTTAATAAATTCAGTCCTTCATCAACAATCATTTCCGCCAAAAGAGATTTTTGCATTTTTTCAGTTTGCACCCGGCTATCTTTCTTTATAAAAATAGCCTGATTATCTTCGCTGTCAAAAGCGCTAATATTATTGGCTACAATCATATCTAGATTTTTAGCCTTAAGCTTTTTCTCTCCATTTTCTATTATATCCTGATCCTCAGCTGCAAAACCAATTAAAAGCTGATTATCTTTTTTCTTTTCTCCAAGGCTAGCAAGGATATCTGGATTTTTAGCCAGTTTCAGTTCAAAAGACTTATTAGCATCTTTTTTAATCTTTTTCTCCTTATAATCTTTTGGCCTATAATCTCCAACAGCCGCAGTCATTATAATCATATCCTGCTTATCAAATTCATTATGTACAGCATCATACATCTCAACTGCAGTTTTAACCTGGATAAGGTTATGAAGGTGATATGGTATCTCTAAATTTACAGGTCCACTTACTAAAGTTACTTCTGCTCCTCGATATGCAGCTTCCCTGGCAATAGCATAGCCCATTTTCCCACTGGAACGATTGGAGATAAACCTGATAGGATCTATTGCTTCCCTGGTAGGGCCAGCAGTAATTAGTATCTTTTTTCCCTGTAAGTCTTTCTTAGTGCTATGGAAATTGACGTTTTCCAACAATTCTAGAGGTTCTGGCAATCGTCCTTGACCACTGTAACCACAGGCCAGATATCCTTCTCCAGGTTCAATTATATGATAGTTCTTTTCCTTAAGATAAGATATATTGTCCTGTACAATAGGGTTTGCATACATCTTGCAATTCATTGATGGAGCAATTAAAACAGGGGCTTCAGTTGCCATAATCACAGTTGTCAACAAATCATCTGCTATACCATTAGCTATTTTCCCAATAAAATTAGCAGTAGCCGGTGCTATTATAGCCAAATCTGCCCAATCCGATAAAGATATATGTTTTACTTCATAGTTGTATGATGAAGAAAAAAGATCCACACCTACAGGGTTATGAGTTATATTTTGAAAAGTGAGTGGGGTGACAAATTCAGTAGCAGATTTTGTCATAACTGTCTTTACATTATAGCCTGCTTTTACCAGCTTACTAGCAAGATCAACTACCTTATAAACTGCTATTCCTCCTGTTACTCCTAGAAGTATATTTTTTTTCATAGTCATTACCTCCATTATGCTCGAATTAGCAATTATTTTTCTAGAATATAATTTTCCTGATCAAAGAATAAAATCTCAGGATTCCAGTCTTCCAATTCACTATTATCTACAAATACATATGACATTATAATAATTTCATCACCTGGTTCAGCAAGTCTTGCTGCTGCACCATTTAAACAAAAAACCTTTGAACCTCTTTCTCCTGGTATAACATAAGTCTCAAAACGTGCACCATTATTTTTGTTTACAATCTGAACCTTTTCATTAATTAAGATATCAGCCTTATCCATAATATCCTCGTCTATAGTTATACTACCCAGATAATTCAGGTTAGCTTCTGTAACCCTGGCACCATGTAATTTTGCCTTCAACATATTTCTTAACATTAGGTCCCGTAATATTTCAATACTGAAATATACGGTTTTCACCTCCATTTATATTCTTATATACTTATTTAAGAGTAATCACAATATTATCTATCAATCTGGTTTTCCCTATATAAACTGCCAGTGCTATTAAAGTATTCTCTCCAATAGATTCTATTTCTTTTAAATTTCTAGCGTCAAGTATTTCAACATAATCTATTTTTGCCTTGCTTTCTTTCTCTATCATTTCTATTATATCATACTTTATCTTCTCGACATCTTTTATATCGTTTTTAATTAATTCTTCAGCCATAATTAAGGATCGATTTAATACAGTTGCCTGTTTTCTTTCCTCCTGATTAAGATACTTATTCCGGGAGCTCATAGCCAGACCATCACTTTCTCGAACAATAGGCAAGCCTATTACTTCAAGAGGAAAATTCAATTCTTTTACCATTTTCTTAATCACCAGATACTGCTGATAATCTTTTTTGCCAAAGTAAGCCTTATCTGCCTGCACTATATTGAACAATTTACCTACAATAGTAGTTACACCTTTGAAATGATCAGGTCTTGATTTCCCACAAAGGCTGGCTGTAATCTCATTGACAGTAATATAAGTATTAAAACCCTCTGGATATATTTCCTCATGCTCTGGATTGAATATACAATCAACACCCAATTTCTCTAGTTTAGCAGAATCACTTCCCATATCTCTGGGATAATCCTCAAAATCTTCATCTGGAGAAAATTGAGTTGGATTTACATAGATACTTACAACTACAAAGTCATTTTCTTCTTTTGCTTTTTCCACCAGACTTAAATGTCCCTGATGGAGAAAGCCCATAGTAGGAACAAAGCCAATACTTTTTCCAGAACTTTTAGCTTCTTTTACAAAATTCCGGATTTCATTAATACTCTTAACTATCTTCATCAAAAGACAACTCCTTTTTGATTTCCTGGTAAACATCCTGATTGAGATGATAGCTTTCACTGTCATCGGGAAAGGTATTATTATCAAGATCATTTAGATAGCTAGTCAGAGATTGTTTTATTTCATGACCTAAGTTGTTATATTTTCGAAGAAACTTGGGTTTAAACTGATCATCAAATCCTAATAAATCATGGAAGACCAGAACCTGACCATCACAATAAGGGCCAGCTCCTATTCCTATAACAGGGATCTTTAGTTCTTTACTAACAATCCTGGCAATCTCCATAGGTATTGTTTCCAATACAAGAGCAAAGACTCCTGCTTCTTCTAACAAGCGTGCATCTTCAATTAATCTCAGGGCAGCTTCTTTACTTTTAGCCTGCACCTTATAATCTCCCAGTTGATTAATAGACTGAGGGGTAAGGCCTAGATGCCCCATGACAGGAATACCTGCTTCAACAATTGCTTTCACCTGGGGGATAATACTTTTGCCACCCTCCATTTTCACAGCACCTGCTCCTGCTTCCTGAATCAATCTGGCTGCATTATTCATTGCCTGCTCAACACTGATCTGATATGTCATAAAAGGCAAATCAGCTACTATTAAAGCCTTATCACTCACTCTACTGACTATAGAAGTATGATAAAGCATATCATCAAGTGTGACACTGAGAGTATCATCTTTGCCCTGTATTACCATTCCCAGTGAATCACCAACTAGAATCATGTCAGTACCAAGCTGATCTACAAATTTTGCTGAATAATAGTCATAGGCTGTAATCATGGATATTTTCTTGCCCTCTTCTTTTAAACTTTGTATATCTTTAATGCTTTTTCTTTTCATGTTTAAGCTCCTTTTTATATCTATAAATAGGAATACTCCTGAGCATAAGCCAGGAGTAATTATATACTAAACTAATATATTTTCAAAATTGATTACACTTATAAAGACTAGTATAAGCATAAGAAAATATACAATTGTAGTTATTGAACTTTTAATTATCTCCCGTCTCAGTATATGTATCCAAGCGGAATTTTATAGGTTTTTTATCTGACTTTTATTTAGGTATGATTCCTTAAAGGATATCATCCATTTTCATCAGATTTCAGTTTTATTTTATCATTTGTAGGTTAAGAGGTCAAGGGAAAGTCTAAACCCAGACATCATATATTTCTTTATCTGTTAGTTTTAGTTCATTGTAATTTAGCAGATTATCTTATCTATATTTTATATGTTTTTTTCAAAATAAAC